>JBLMYN010000344.1:0-2810 GCA_050258305.1 Actinomycetota bacterium | reverse complement strand
CTGGTGTTTATCCTCCTGGTTTCGAACGACCACCGGGTCATGAACACTACCAACAGCTGGTGGCAGAATTTCTGGATCGGCGCTTCGATTGGGGCCGTCATCACCGCGGCTCTCATTATGTTCTGGTGGAAGTTAGCCGGATAGCGGCTTCTGGGGGCCTCGGCCAGACAGCATTGGCGCTTCTGCCAGGGATGGCGCTTTTCTCTGCAGCAAGATTGGTTCCCGATGAATCGCTCTGGTACCATGTCCCCTCATGGCCACCAAGCCCGCGGTTCGTCCCCTCGCGTCCTCGATAGCTCTGCGTTCACTGGTAGTGCTGGTCCTGGTTAACATCCTCAACTTTTACGATCGGCAGGTACCTGGCGCGCTGGTAGAACCTATCCGCAGGGAATTCGGCCTCACCGACGCGCAGATTGGGCTGATTGGGACCGCGTTCACACTTCTCTACGCCGTGATCGGTCTTCCGCTGGGACGGCTGGCGGACAAGGGCAGCCGCAAGAAGCTGCTGGCGGCAGGCATTGCCATCTGGGGGATGCTTACGGGCGTTGCCGCCTGGGCGCGCGGCCTTCCCTTACTTGTAGTTTCACGACTCGGAGTAGGCGTGGGAGAAGCTGCCTGCGCGCCTACGGCCACAAGCTGGATTGGGGACCTTTTTCCGCCGGACCGTCGCGCTCGACCGCTCGCGCTCTTCATGCTGGGCGTGCCTGTGGGCGGCGCGCTGAGCTACTTTTTCAGCGGACCCATGGCGCAGGCCTGGGGCTGGCGCTCTGCCATGGTGGCCGCAGCCATCCCCGCACTCATTCTGGCGCCGATTGTGCTCATGCTCGATGAGCCCGAACGCGGCGCATCCGAGCAGCAAACAGCCGGCGGCGAGGGCGCGGTCGGACGACTGCTGCGCCTGCCCACCTTCTGGTGGATCATACTTTCCGGCGTGCTGGTCAACTTCAACCTGTATGCCCTGGGAACTTTTCTTCCCGCCTTTCTGGGCCGCATCCATCATCTGAACGTGGCCCGGGCCGGAATCTTCACCGGCATTGTCTATCTCATCGGCGGCGTGCTGGGTGGAACAATTGGGGGAACCTGGGGCGACAAGATTGTGAGCAAGCGTCCCGGCGCCCGCATGCTTCTCTCGGCTATTGCCGCCACCGTGGCCGCACCGCTGGCCTATATTGGATTTCGCCAGCACCTGGGAGCATTGGACATCGCAATACCGCTGCTCACCGCCGCCTACGGGCTGCTCAACATGTACTACGGCCTGGTCTATGCGTCACTGCATGACATTGTTGGGCCCGAGCTGCGTGGCACCGCCATCGCTATCTACTTTCTCGTGATGTACCTGGGCGGCGCGTCCTTCGGCCCGGTGCTCACAGGCAAGCTCAGTGACATCATGGCGCGTCGCGCGGCCACGCTCGCCGGTTCGCCGACAGTCACGGAGGCTTTTCGCGCCGTCGGCCTGCAGCAGGCCATGCTGATCGTACCGGTGCTGGCGCTGGGTTTGGGAATTGTTTTGTGGATGGGATCGAGGAGTATGGCAAGGGATGAGAACCGGGCAATTGGATAATTGACTTGATTTAGTGATTGAGCGATTCGCGAAATTTGGTAATTGAGTAATTCGTAATCGTTTAATTGCAAACCAAGGTCCGAATAGGTCCCTGCAGATTACCCAATTACAAATTTACTCAATTAGAAAATCCTCAAATATCCAGTTACACAATTGTTCACCTGACTTTAATTCCCAGCTCCTTCAACTGCGCCTCGCTCACCGGAGTCGGCGCGTCCACCATCAGATCAACTGCCTTGGCCGTCTTCGGAAACGGGATGACTTCGCGCAGGCTTTCCGCGCCGGCCAGGATCATGACAATGCGGTCGAGCCCCAGCGCGATGCCGCCGTGCGGAGGCGTGCCGTACTCAAGCGCCTCAAGGAAGAAGCCGAAACGGGCATGGGCTTCTTCCTCGGTCATGCCGAGCGCGTGAAAGATCTTCCTCTGGATGTCCTGGCGGTGAATACGGATGGAGCCTGACCCCAGCTCGGTTCCGTTCAGCACCACGTCATAAGCCAGAGCGCGAACAGCGCCGGGATCGGACTCCAGCTTGTCCATGTCCTGCTCGTGCGGCGAGGTAAATGGATGGTGCGCCGGGTTCCAGCGCTTTTCCGTGGGATCGTACTCAAACATGGGGAAATCCGTCACCCAGAGAAAGTGGAAGCCGCCCTGGTGAAAGGCGTGATGACGGTCAGCGTATTTGCGCGCCAGCTCCACGCGGAACTGCCCCGCAGCCATGAAAACGGCGTAATCGGGCCGCGTGGCCGACTCTTCCTGCTGCGCCGGCCCGGCCACCAGAACCAGCAGGTCCTCGGGCTGTGCGCCGGAGATCTCGCGAATTTTAGCCACAGCTTCAGGGAAGGATTTTTCCAGCCGCTTGATGTCGTCGACCAGGCGCGCATCCTTGCGGTCGCCGAATAGCGGGCGGTTATCGTCGCGCTCCTTGCGCGAGAGGTCACCGATTTTCGGAATGCGGATGGCCACAACCGGCAGCTCGGGATTGAGCTGCAGCGTCTGCAGTTGTTCCGCCGCGAACGCTGAACGCACGTCGGTAAGTTTAGGCAGCCGCAAGTCCGGCTTATCGATGCCGTACTGGCGGACGGCCTCGTCGTACGTCATGCGCGGGAACGGCGCCTTCAACTCGTAGCCTGCGGCCTTGAACCCTGCTTTGAGAAAGCCTTCCACCACCTCAAACACGCGGTCGGGCTGCGGGAATGACATCTCCAGGTCGATCTGCGTGAACTCGGGTTGCCGGTCGGCGCGCAGGTC
>JBLMYN010000343.1:0-2817 GCA_050258305.1 Actinomycetota bacterium | reverse complement strand
AACCGCAGTTCGCCGCCAGCCATCTTGCTGCGCGAGGCCTACCGCGAGGACGGTAAGGTCAAGAAGCTGTCATCACCGGTGTGACCGCGGATGGCAATGAGAAGGAAGTTGGTCGTGGCGGCTTCCGGTTAAGCATCACCGGATAGGAAAATTCCTAGTCCGGTCAATCTCTCGGTTCCAGAAAACGCACAAATCGTCATTGCATCGCAGCACGAGAGTAGTAGAATCTCTTCACCAATTCCGGCTCTCGCACGATTGCTGTAGATCGATCCCTTTTTAGATTCGGTTTGTATTTTTCGCTGGGAGAAGAACATGCCTTGTACGCGCCACCATTCTCAGTACGTCTATAACGCCTCCACGTACGCAATTTCCGCAGAATTTGAGCGTCCTAAAAAGCACAGTCTTCCGCCCCAGGCTGCCGTGGTCTTATCGGCACATGGCGGTCATGGGACGCACCGCATCGGAGGGCAGAAGATTGATGGTCTGGTTTCTTTCGAAGCGGCCTATTCTGAAGTCGGCGGCAGCTTTGATGACTGCCACGATACTTACACAACGCACGCATGGAGCGTGGTCGAAGGGGTCAATGTTGCCGACATGCTTACCGCTGACCGCGTAGTCTCGCGTCTGGCGATTTATTATCCGGCAGACGGCAAAACGGAGCCAAGTTTTGATATTACGGGCAGCTATTTCGAAAACCTCCGCGTAGCCGGGCACAAAGTGGATGTAAAATTGGATACTCAGCTCCACCATCTGCACAATACGTATTCCAAACTCGCCAAGGGACATCAGCAGGGGAAAACGGATCCGATGCTGATGGGGAGCGGAATGACCGCACTGAGCACGGATGAGATGAACGACATAGAGGCCAAGTACCACGCCCTTAAAGGTATGTCCCGGTTGGTGGATGAATGGAAAGGAGACAAAGGGAAACGTCCCGCGGACCGAGGTCTCTACCGCCTGTCAGTGGCCAATCAAATTCAGCTGGACTACCCTTCCGAGGTCCGGCCGCTTGGGGGCATCATCTGCATTCCAAAATTTGGTGTGATCCGCCTCGCCGAGATGGTCGTTCACAAACATTCCAGAAGTCTGGTGATGTTCATGGTGCAGATGTGCTCTTCCGGCCACGGAACAAGCAGTGGCGGAGGAACGACGGGCACCGGTGGCGTTGGCTCTCCTTAGCCTTATGTATCTGTGCGTTGTTGACTAGCGGCTGCAGGATCCGCTCCTGGAAAAGTCTTGAGCACAATTTCCAGACGGCCCAACTACTTTTCCTGAAAGGCTACATCGACCAACCACTCGACATCGCTCAACGCGGGTACCAGGACTCCTCCCAGTACCCGGATTTAAACTGGCGTTTTCGTATTCTCCTGGCAGACATTCGCATTAAACAGGGCAAGCCGGCAGGTGCCTCAGAACTGCTGTCGGCATCTCCGGGAACCGGAGTGCCTGCCGAAATCCGGTTCCGCAGGCGGCTGGTTCGCGCAATGGCGTTTTGCAACCTGCAATCTGAGGACAAAGCGCAGACAGAGCTCTTGGCGGCTGGGCAGGAGCGGCCGGCAAATCCGCAGGACGACATTCAATTGCAGTTGGCCGGCGCTCGTTGCGATCAGGCTCTCGGAAACTTCAGCAAAGCATATGATGAATTTGCGGCGATTCAGAGATCTTCCACTCAGGACGGATTTGCAAAGCTTTATGCGCTCCTGGGGATGGGTTCCTGCTCAGTGAGGCAGCACCACTACGAAGATGCTCTCCGGTGGTACCTCCTATCGCAAGTAGCGGCGACTGCCCTCAAAGCAGTGCCTTATGAACAGGTTGCACAGGGGAATCTCGGCTTCCTCTACCTGGAGCTTGGCGATGTCGAACAGGCCCTGACAAATTCAAAGGCTGCCGTAGATCTCACCACGCACGGCGGAGCGGACACATATCTGGAGTCCTGGTTACTGAATCTTGGCCGGGTCTATCACAATACGGGACAGTCTGGGCTGGCAAAAGAGAGTTATGAAAGGGCGTTAAAGCTTGCGACTTCAAGGGGCAACGACCTCGTAGCGGCCCGCTGCCTCCATAATCTTGTCCAGTTCGAAGTCCTGAAAGGAAATATTGCCCAGGCTAGTGAGTACCACAACCAAGCCAAGCGCCTCCATCTCAGCCAGGAGATAGACTTGCGCGATCTCAGGATCGATTCTGCCTACCTCTTGGCGGCAAACGGTGAATACTCCGTGGCAGAACCCGAGCTTCTTCAGTTGATTTCTGAAGTGCGTGATACTCCGCGCCTGGAATGGAGCCTCGAAGCGGAACTTGCTCGAGTGTACGCAAAACAAGGCAGACGTAATCTGGCCGATCTATGGTTTCGCAAAGGCATTTCGACCATGGAAGAAGCGTCCGCCAACATGAAGCAGGCGCCGTTCGCAATTGCGATGCTGGATAGCTGGCCCATCTTCGATGATTACATCGCGTTTCTGTACGAGCAGAAACAGCCGGAACATGCTTTGCAAGTCGCGCAGTTGGCCCGTGCCAGAAACCTGGCTGAACAACTGGGGGTCAAACCGCACAAAGAAGGTCCGCGAGCATGGGTGGGCAGGATTGAAGCCATGCTGCGCTCAAGGCACAGCGTGCTTCTGGCTTACTATGAGGCTGAACACGAAACCTATGCCTGGATCGTCACCGGAAAAGGGCTCAAGATGACGGCGCTTGGCGTGGACCAGAACGATCTTGAAACTCTCGCCGACCAGTATTGGGCGGAAATCGACCAGCATTATCCGATTGATTCAAGCCCCACACAGCAAAAGCTTTATCAAATACTGATCAAACCCTTCCAGA
>JBLMYN010000342.1:0-5246 GCA_050258305.1 Actinomycetota bacterium | reverse complement strand
TGCTGCCGGACTTCGGCTACTGCACGATACGGCTACTGCACGACAACGGTCGCGGTCATCTTCGGGTGCAGCGAGCAGAAATACCTGTACGTCCCCGGCTTTGTAAATGTGTATGTGAACTGGTCATCCGTATCCAGTGCTTTTGATTTGAACAACCCGTCTTCGTTTGCCACCGTGTGCGGTATATCGTCGCGGTTGACCCACCGCACCTGCGTGCCCGCAGGGACCGTGACATTTGACGGGCTGAAGGAGAAGTTGTCAATCTTGATTTCCGTCACGGTATTGTTACCCAGCGCAGCACGAACGCGGGGCGAGAGAACCAGAACCGCAAGAATCAGTGTTATCGAGAGCAGCAGGATTACCTTCTTCATTGTCATATCCTTTCTTATCCGAGTGACGAGTCCACCACGGCCAGGGCGTGCCGGCCTCGTCTGTAATTAATGTCCGTGATGCCCAGGAGTCCGCGCAGTTGTTCCGCAGGGACCTTCATCGGTCCCGGCGAGGGGGCGGCTCCCGGTTTAGGCTGAGGGAAAGCGGTGGAAGCAGCGGTGTGGAAAGTTACGTTGCCTTCCACCTTCTGCATGATCTGGTGAATGTGTCCGTTCAGAACGGTGACGGAGCCGAAGCGCTTCAGGTAAGAGAGCGCCTGGGCGCTGTCATCGGTACCCCACCCCCATTCGGGATAAATCGTCCACAGTGGAATGTGCGCGAACACCACGATGGGAGTGCTCTTCGAGCGATGCTTCACATCCTTTTCCAGCCACTCAAGTTGCTCGCCGCCCAGGCTTCCCAGGCCGCCGGCCTTCAGGTTCATCACATTGACCAGGCCGATGAAATGAACGCCTTTCTTGTCGAAGCTGTACCAGCCCGCGCCCTGGCTGCCTTTTCCGAAGCGCTCCCGGAACTGCTGCCCGTCATCGTTGAGCACGTCATGCTCTCCGGGCACATAGAAAATGTCTTTCGTTGAAGCCGACTTGAGCATCTGCTGGACGGTATCAAACTCTTCCGGCCGGGAAAGATGGCTGACGTCGCCGGTGTGCAGCATGAACGCGGGCGGCGTCGGCAACGCGTTGATCTTGTCTATGGCCGCTTGGAATGTGCCCACCACATCCGTATTGGCCGCCTTGTTAAAGCCCATGTGGCTGTCACTGATCTGCACAAAACTCAGATCGGCCTGGACGTCCTTCTTCTTGAGCTCAGGGAGACGGCTGAGGCTGTAGGATTGAAGGACCCCGCCTTTCATAAGGCAGAGGGCTCCGGTTCCTGCCCAGGCCATGCACTTTAAAAAGCCTCTTCGGTCGATTCCGTCGTGGTTGTGGTCATGCAGGATTTCGTCATTCGTGTTGCGGTCCATCGTATTCTCCTGAAGTCCGAAATGCGGGAAGCGCCATCTTGCGCTTCTGCGAGACTTAACCGGGGGAGAAGGATTTTTATTCCCGCCTTTCCGCAGGCGAATGACGAAATTGTGAAGTTCGGTTAATGTCTCATTCCACGGCACAACTTTCGCCGTAAGAATGCGTTCTGACTGTCTGTCTGAACTGGTAATATGCTGCGGCGGAACTCTGCAAACCGAGGGAGCTTGGTGTCAAAACTTTACATCCGTACCTGCCTGTTGGCCCTGCTGCTGGGCCTTGCAGGCGGCGTCTTGCCGCCCGCCGCGGTGGCGGCACAGGCCGTGGTCCAGGCGCCCCCTTCCGAGGTTCTTTTGGACCGAGCCTACAGCGCCATGTACAACCTGAATTTTGATGATGCTTTCCGCGACGCGGAACAGGCAAAAGCCACCGCCAAAGATGACCCTTTGCCCTGGGTGGCGGAAGCTTGCGCGGCGCTGTTCAGGGAGTTCAACCGCTACGACATTCTTCGCAGTGATCTGTTCGCATCCGATGACGCATTCGATGCACGCCAATCCCACCGTTGGGACCCGGCGCACAAGCAGCAGTTCGAAGCCGCGATAAGCGGCGCGACAAAAATTGCCCAGGAGCGGCTCGCGCGCAACAAGAATGACGCCAAGGCCCTGTTCTCACTGGCGCTGGTGAACGGCTTGCAGGCCGACAACGCCGCTCTGCTGGCCAAAAAGGACTTGACCGCGCTTGGCTTCACCAAGACCGCCACCACGTATGCCGAACGTCTGCTCGCCCGTGTTCCGGATTACTATGACGCATACGTGGCCACCGGTATGGGCAAATACATTGTTGGCGGCAAGCCGGCGCCCATCCGCTGGCTTCTCCGCCTCGACGGGCTGAAAGGCGACCAGGCAGAGGGCGTCCATGAGCTGTCTCTGGCTGCGGCCCACGGCCACTATCTGGCGCCGTTTGCGAAGATTCTGCTGGCGTTCGATGATCTGCGCCACAAGAACACGGCCGCGGCCCGCGCCAAACTCACGGATCTGCACGCGCAATTTCCCAATAACCCGCTTTTCACGCGTGAACTCGCGAAACTGGAACAACCGGCCGCCGGACGGGGCCAGTAAGCTGCTCCGACGCAGTGAACATTTCCTGGTGCACTGCCGGGACATAGCCTTTGGTGTTTCGCGCGGCAATCGCTGAAACTGCTAATATCAAATTCTCCAGGGAGACCGAACCCAAGTTGCGACCCCGAAAACTGATACCAGCCCTGCTGCTCGTTTTCAGCTTCGCCGGCCTTGCGTCGCGGGCGAAGGCGCAGAACGTTGTGGAACAGCGCCTTGTCCAGTCCTATCGCGACGTCTACAACGTAAGATTTCAGGAAGCTCTCGCAAAGGCGGGAGAGGCTCAAAAGCTCGCTCCGGACGACCCGCTCCCCTGGATCGCAGAGGCAAACGCCGTTCTTTTCCGCGAATTCGACCGGCTGCATGTGTTGCGGAGTGAAACCTTTGCCTCCGACGATAACTACACCAGCCGCCAGACTTACACCTGGAATCCTGCCTCATATCAGGCCTTTCAAAATGCTTTGAGCAAGGCTGAGCAACTGGCGCAAAAACGCCTGGACCGGAATGGCAATGATGATCGCGGCCTGCTGGCTTTGGCGCTCAGCAACAGCATGCGCGCGGAAGATGCCGCGCTGTTTGCCAAGAAGGATTTTGCCACGATCTCATATTTCAGGTCTTCAGCCGTTTATGCTCAACGCGTGCTTGCCGTCGCGCCGCAGCAGTATGACGCCTACCTGGCGAGCGGGCTGGGGAAGTATGTGATCGGCTGCAAATCAGCGCCGGTGCGCTGGGTATTGCGGGCGGGCGGCCTGAAAGGCGACCGCGTTGAGGGTGTAAGAGAGCTTTCCCTGGCAGCGGCCCATGCCGAATACATGGCGCCATTTGCGCGCCTGCTGCTGGCCTATGACGACTTGCGGCGCAACGACAAGACCGGAGCACAGAAGAAGTTTGCCGCCCTGCACCACGAGTTCCCTGACAATCCCATGTTTCTCCAGGAGACCGCCAAACTGGAGAAGCCTTCAGTTCGTCCCGGGCAATGAAGTGAAGGGAAGCGATGCGGCGCCGAAGATTTGGCCGCTCGCCGCATCCTGAACAAAGACCACGGCGCGCAGATCGTTTCTCTTCCATCCTTTTTCTATCGCCAGCGGCACGGTGGCGGAAAAAGCTCCGTCGTGCACCTGGCCCAGGCGGCGCAGCTCACGAACAACCGCCGAGTGATGCAAAACGCGCCCGTCATTTTCTCCGCCCCCGACTTTTGTCATCAGATTGTCCTCTGTAACGGCCAGCATCACGTCAGCAGGGCGGCTGCCGGTAACTTTCAGCAGCAGTTTGTTGCTGCCGGACGGCAGGATCTGCACCTGCGCGGCCGGTGACTGCGTCGAGGCTTTGGCGATCGCGTCGCGGGCCTCTCCGGCCATGCTGCCCACGAATTCAAACTCGCCGTTGACCACCATCTGCGGAGTGTACGGCCCGTCAAGGTGGAACTTGCGCGCGTAGTCTTCCTGGCGGCTGCTGTAGGCGGCGGAATCAAAGCGGTCATGCCATGCCCGCGAATCCCAGTAATCCACGTGGAACCCCAGCGGGATCACTTCGGCGCCGCTTGCGTTCGGCGGCTGCCGCAGGTGGCCGAGCAGAGCGTCGGCAGGCGGACAACTGGAACAGCCTTCAGAAGTAAACAGCTCTACGACGACGGACTTCTTGCCATCGGCGATTGAAATCAGCGAGCCGGCGCCGCGATTCTCGCGGTGCAGCGCCCAAAGGAAAGAACCAGCGGCAACCAGGATGGCAGCCGCTATCCACCACTTATTTTTGCTGTACATGTCCAGGTTCATCATTCAACTTTCCTGCAGTGGCGCCGCAGTTCACGGTTTTGGCTGCCCGGGATATACGTCAAACTCAATCTCCACTTCATCTTTGACTTTGACGGCGCCGCCGGCCACCGAAACCGGCTGTATCCCGAAGTCGGTCTGCTTGAGCGTGGCCCTGCCGGTGTAATGCTCGGGGGTTCCGCTGACCGGAAACTCCAGCCGCCTGGTTACACCGTGCAATTGTAACTGCCCAATCACCCGGAAGCGCCGGGGCGCGGTCTGCCCAATGCGCGTGGAAGTGAAACGGATTTCGGGGAATCTCTGCGCATCAAGAACTTTGGGGCCAAGCATGGTTGTCTGGATCTCCGCCCGGTCTTTGTCGGAAACCTCAGGATCCATCACCTTCATCTCCCTGGTAAGTACGGTGATGGCTGCGGTTTTGGATTTGGGATCAATGGCGGCCGTGGCAACCGGCGCCGATATGGTGTGGTTGTGCGCAAAGGCCGAGAATAAGCCTGATTTCCCGACGTGAATGGTGATGATAGACCTGTGCGCTGCCGGAGGCTGGGCCTGGCCGCCCAACACGCCTGCCATGGTAAGCATCGCCAGGCAGATCAGGAAAAGGAATCGCAGTCTGGACAAACTATCTCCTTTATCTCAACCAAGGGCTGCGCAGGAGATTCCATTTTAAGATACCAGGGCTCGCGGTGCTGTCCCGTAAACACAGCACATTTAAACCACGAGTGCTCAGTCCCGAAGCCTCGCCGAATAAATGCCGCAAACAGTGCTCACACTCACAATCCTGCTGGGGGTGTAAAGGCGACATTTCAATCATCACTGAGAACCTGGTCTGGTGGATAGCTCCTTGCAGTCGATCTTGCGAACCTGGATCGCCCCAGTCCGCTTCTTCCACCCGCATCGGCCGTCACACCACTCCTTGAGCTTGCCAGCAAGTTCCCCGGTGCGGGATGGCTTCAACGCTCCCTTAAATCCGCCCAAACCCGTCGACCATGAAACCCATACGCGATGGC
>JBLMYN010000341.1:0-24674 GCA_050258305.1 Actinomycetota bacterium | reverse complement strand
ATTCATCCCGCGCCAGCATTCACCCCCAAGTGGTCAGACAAGCCGCTGCTGAAATCCTGGGAGAAGACCAAGCCTCCACTCGGCTGGCCGCGCAGCACGGATTCACTCTGCCCCAAGTGCGTGCCGGAAATCCGCCAGCAGATCATCGACGGCAAGCTGCCGCATGAAGTCCTGCTCAATGAAAAAGTGGGCGAGATCAAGGCGACTATCGTCGAGCGCGACGGCAAAGTTCTGATGGTGAAGGATTGTCCCGTCCACGGCCATTTCGAAGATGTGATGGCGATTGATACCCAGTTCTTCCGCCACCTGGAGGAAGTTTTCCCAGGACGCGACATTCGCGCTCACAATGACGAACATCTGCACCATCACGGCACCAGCACGGTGAAGCACGGACGCGGGTCTGTCCTCACCATCGACCTGACCAACCGCTGCAACATGATGTGCGATCCCTGCTTCATGGATGCGAACCAGGTGGGCTTTGTGCATGAGCTGACATGGGACGAAATCAAGGCCATGCTGGATAATGCCATCTCCATCAAGCCGCGGCGCCAGATGTCAGTCCAGTTCTCCGGCGGCGAGCCCACGCTCTCGCCGTATTTCCTTGACGCAGTTCGTTACGCCCGTCAGGTGGGTTACAACTCTGTACAGGCAGCGACGAACGGGATTGAATTTGCCAAATCACCCGAATTCTCCCGCCAGGCGGCTGAAGCCGGTCTGCGCTACGCGTACCTGCAGTTTGACGGCATCGGCAACGCCGCCAACTCGCACCGGCAGGTGGGAAATCTTTTTGATGTGAAGCTGCGCGCCATCCACAACCTGCATGAAGCGGGCGTGGATATCGTTCCGGTGACCACGATCGTGAACGGCATCAACAACGAGCAGGTGGGCCGCATCATCCAGTTCGCGCTGGACAATCCCCGGACCATCAGCTTCCTGAGCTTCCAGCCGGTTTCGTTCACCGGCCGCGATGAAGAGATTACTGACGAGCGCCGCCAGGCCCAGCGTTACACTCTGAGCCATCTGGCGCATGATGTGAAGAACCAGACCGGCCTGGGCGAGCCGGCACGCGACTGGTTCCCGATTTCGTTCATGTCAACGTTCTCTGACTGGGCCGATCTGATTCACGGTCCCAGCGCTGACTGGGGACAGTTGAGCTGCGGCTGCCACCCGAATTGCGGTGTCGGCATGGCTGTGATGGTCGACAAGGAGACCAAAGAAGCTGTGCCGGTCACGGCTTTTCTCAACGGCGACAAGATCGCCAAGGACGTGGCCCGCATCAACGACGCCGGCCGCGGCCGTTTCCTGTCCGTCGCGGGAATGGCACTGGCGCTGGCCAAGAATTACGATCCGTTCAAAGCCCCCAAGCACTTCAAGTTGACTGATCTCCTGAAGAAATTTGACAAGACTTTCGGCGCTTCGAAGGATCCAGATAAGAAGTACGGCAGCGTGAAAGGCGACCGCAGCGTCGACGACATCAAGCGCCGCCGGCAGGACCGCTGGAACTTCCTGTTTATCGCCGGAATGTGGTTCCAGGACCTCTACAACTACGACTTCCGCCGCACTGAGCAGTGCATCATTCCCTACGCCACCCAGGAAGGTGAGATCAGCTTCTGCGCGTACAACACCGGCGTGGGCTGGCGCAACATTATCGAGAAAATGCATATGACGGCCACCCTCACCAAGTGGTACGACGAGCATGGACGTCACGAGATTTTCGCCGGCGGCAAGAAGGTTGGCCTGGCGGAGCAGACACACAAGCTACGGCTTAATGAAGATCACGTGCACGCCGAGCGCAATCACACGCTGGACGATCTCGGCATCGCCAAGACGGCGCGCGAAGAGAAACTCCGCGCGCGCGATGAGAAGCTGAAGAACGATGCGGAAAACGCCCGCATGGCGGCGCTTTATCGCGAGCACATCCTGAAAGAGCCGAAGCCCCAGGACGGGTTCGTGCCCATTTCCTCGATTTCGCCCGTGAAGAGCAAGAAAGAGGAGAAGGAAGAAGTCTTCGGCGATTAACCCCTAACCACAAAGGACACGAAGGGGCACAAAGCTCAGCAAACTTTGTGCCTCTTTGTAATTAGCGAGATAAATATTCTGAGGAATTGACGATGCGTCCCGTTTCAGATTCCAGGCACTTTTCCAGAATAGCTTTCTGTTCCTTCGTGTCCTTTGTGGTTTCAATATTTCTGGGCTGCGCCGGCCCGCCGAAGCATCCAACCTGGAAAAACGCGACCGGTGCAGAGCAATATGAGCGGCTGATGTGGCAGGCGGCGCACAAGAAGGACTGGACGAATTTTAAGCGGCAACTGGCGCCTGCTTTCGTCGGCATTGAGCCAGGCGGCGAGGCCGTGGATCGCGACGCCTGGGTGCAGTACTGGAAAAGCAAGGCCATTGGCGATTACTCCATGGGTGAAGTAGCAGTCCAGCCCGCCGGCCCGGATCTGATCATTACTTATGTAATCAGCTTTGCTGGTTCGCCTGGCATGTCCGGCCCGCAAATGCGTGTCTTGTCCGTGTGGCAGCAGGTGAAATCACGTATGGTTCTTACGGCTTCTGCGGTCACTTCCCTGCGCGGTGAGGCGCCGGGCTCAAGTGCTACAAAGCCCTCCCTTCCACAGGCTCACCCATTCTGATTTGGTCGAACTATTGCGGGCTCACCGTGTGAGCCAACTGGCAGGCTGCGCGGCGAAGGCACGATCGTACTAGCACTTCCGTGCCACGGAATCACCTGCCATGCCGTGCTGTAGCACGTAAAAGACCACAGCGTCGCATCGGCGGTCGCCTCCCGAACCCATAAGCCGCTGGACCGGAGCACGGGTACTTCGGTCATGTTACAAGCCCTATCCAGCCGAACTACAATTTGCAAATCTTCAGATTCAAGGATCAGGTTAAGGATCGAGGCTCGAAAGCGGACGAATAAAAATTTACAAAGGGGCTCGATGGCTGGCAATCAGTTGGGTGTGTTTGCTTGAGCGATAGAGTCGACGCTGATTTCCGGAGCATTTGTATGAAGAAGAGCAAGGCAGGCTTTTCATTGATCGAAATGACCGTGGTGGTCGCGATTGCCATTATCGTTACAGCTATCGCGGTTCCGGCTGTGCGGCGGACGGTCAGCATCTACCAGATTGACGCAAGCGGCCGCAACGTCGCCAATTTGCTGCAGGCGACGCGGTCCGCGGCGACGAAGAATAACACGCCGTATTACGCCCAATACAATACTGTTGCCGGCCCTTCCATCGTAAATGCTCTGTCCGCAGCGGAAGTTCTTGCCGGCGCAAATCCCAATTCGGCCACCGATCCAACAACCAACCTGGCGGCGCATATGAGTTTTCCCGCAGCCGCGCCTCCGAACCATGTTCAGCTTGAAACGGCCATGGGCGTTCCCCCCGGACTAGCGCAGGTTGGAGGACAGATCGGGTTCAACGCTCGTGGTCTGCCGTGTCTGCCGACAGCGAGTCCCTGGATTTGCAACGGCCCAGTCGGTTTTGAATGGTTTATGCAGCACGAAATGACCGGGGAATGGGAGGCAGTCACCGTTTCCCCTGCCGGCCGGATCAAGGCATGGCGGATGAGTGGAAACGGTACCTGGCAATAGGTGTCGAGATGAAAAATATTTCGAGAAACAAAAAGTCCGAGGGTTTTTCGCTGATCGAGCTGATGTTCGCCGTCGCGGTGCTGGCGATCGCGGTGATTGGCAGTCTGGCCATGGTAGTGCTTGGAATAGGGCGCAATGGCAGTACGCGCATGGACACCACCGCCACTAACGTGGCGCAGACCGTGCTCGAAGATATTACTACGGCACTGCCTACGGGCAACCCCGTGATCACGATCACTGATTGCGCCAATAACAACCTGCAGATCACAACCGCTGTCGGAGGGTCGGCAACGCTGACCAACGGCGATATTGATTTCAGCAGTCCTGCCGTTCCGGGATATTCGGGCACGTACACGATGTGCAGCGGCACAGCAAATACTCCTTCTGTCCCTTACGACGTGCGCTGGAGAATCGATCCGATCCCTGGTTCGGCTTTTGCCAAGCTTATCACCGTTGCCGCGCGGCAGCCCTTTATGGCCACCAAGGGAACGGTCGACTATATTCCCCCGGTAACGCTACGCACGATCGCGGGGATGTGAGAAGTTCGAGGCGGAGATTATGAAACGTGAAAAAAATCGCGGCGCGGGCTTCACGCTCCTGGAGAGTCTGGTCGCCGTAGCACTGATCCTCATTGTCGTTGGCGCCATCTTTCACCAGATGGGAAAAGCGCAGGCCAGCTACAGGGTGCAAGGCCAGAAGGTGGATCTGACGCAGCAGCAGAGAGAGTTCATTGATCAATTTACACGCGACGTGCGCCAGGCAGGCTATCCCGGACCGCTTACAGCCGGGCTGGTGCAACCGGTTTCCCTGAGCGATCCTAAAATCTCCGCCGGCATCACGGCAATCTCTCCCAACAGCATAACGCTGGAAGGAGACCTGGATAACTCCGGGGGGGTGCAGGTGGTCACTTATTCCTTTAACCCCTCCACCACGTTCCCCTGCCCATGTATTCAGCGCACGGTCGTTCCCAAGGCGGGTGGCGCTCCGAATACTTATATTGAAGTGCAAGACGTCCTGGCTCCGGGGCCGCAGGGGATCTTTACCCCATACGAAGCCAATGGTGCGGCCGTACCCGGCCTTGCGCTCACGCTTCCGGCCGGCGCCACGACACAGGACACCACCTACGGGCAATTGCAACAGATCAAAAGCGTGCGAGTAACAGTCACTCTGCAGGGCAAGGCCAAAGAGATGAACGGGAGCACGCCCATCCAGGTCACCATGACAGGGATGGCGCGTGTGCCAAACGATTAGGAGGGTGCCATGAGCTTCAGGACAATGATTCGGCGAAATAAAGAGCGCGGCGTTGCCATGCTGATTGCGATGCTGGCTATCGTGCTGCTGGCGATTATCGGTCTCGGCTTTATGTTCATGGCCGACATCGAAAATAACGTTAACACCAGCTACAAACAGGCAGAAAAGTCCTACTTCGCTTCGCGGGCCGGGCTGGAGAACGTCCGCCTGCTTCTGGTGCCTCCCGATCCAAAGACCGGCACAGGCGCAGGAGCGCTCTACAACCAGGCGGAGAATCTCACCATGCCCACGATCGCGGCGAATACAGGCGTGATGTATGTCGAAAATCCAAATGGCGCCGCAGACGTGATAGACCCGACTACCACTGCCGGAGCCACTGTCGGGCAAAATCCGACTCTTGATGACGAACTGTGCCAGGAACAGTTTGCCGCGATGCCCCTGGGCACGCCTCCCCAGGGGGCTCCTTGCGAGGCGGCCGCGGCAGGTCTTCCAAGCCTCACAACCTATTTTCAACCCATAACACCCGCCACCAACCCCGGCCTGATCGTAAACACGAACTCGGCCAGCGCTCTGCCGTTCAAGTGGGTCCGAATTACCAACAAGCAGAATTACATCGCCGCGATCAACCGCTACGTCGACCCGGCCCAGTCCGCATCACCCGGATTGCAGGTCTGCTGGGACGGATTTACGCAACGAGTGATTCCCGCAGGTTCCACCTGCGATAACACGCCGTCATTGGCGACGCAGTCGATGAGACCGGTATGGCTCCTGACTTCGCTGGCTGTGACTCGAAGTCTCGGCCAGAATGCCGGCGCAAGGCGCATTACCCAGATGGAGATTGCGAATAATCCTCCGCTGGTCCCGAATTCCCCTATCGCCACGCAAGCCCCCGTTACGCTGCAGGGAAGTTACTATTTGAACTCCTACGATAATTGCTCGTGCAGCTGCACAACTTCAGGTACGGGGTCGAACCAAACCACAAGCTGTACCAACGCTACCGGCCAGACATGCTACAACACAGCCTACGCTGTGGAAACCGCCGGCACCGTGAGCCTGGTTGGCAGCTCCGGTCAGACTGTTTCGGGGCAGACGAATCCTTATCAGCAAAATGTGAATCCCTGGCCGTTCAATATCAATGACCTGATTGACCAATACAAGACCAGTGCAACCAGCCCAAGCTGGTCGAGCGGCTGCACTGGCACGGTAAACTATAATTCCACGCCTCCTCAGTATCAGAACTGCGGAACGCAATCGAGCCAGCAGTTCGGGACATATCCCACCGGTTTACCCTCGGAACCGGCTCCCGGGAGCTATACCTCGGTCACGGAATACATCCCCGGCAGCGTCAAGCTGACGTCGGACGCAAGCGGTTCCGGGATCCTGATCGTGGACGGCGACCTGGAAATCAATGGCGGCCTCAACTGGTACGGATTGGTCCTGGTCCGCGGCAAGGTGTCATTCACCGGCGGCGCAGGTCAGAGCGTGAATCTTTACGGCTCGGTTCTGGCCGGCGAAGACGTCCTGGCTGTCAACAACGTTGATGGCGACACGTTCGGAGGCAGCATCAATTTTAATTACGATGTTTGCGCCCTCAAGCGGTCGGGACAACAGTTCCCTCCGCGCATCCTCGCAACACACGAAATTACCTACTAGGAGTTTGTGGTGAAAAGCTATAGGTTGTTCGTCGCAGGACTTGTGGTAGCCCTTTCCGGCGCGTGCGTAGCGCAACAGTCGCAGCCGGTTTCTCTGGCGGATCTGGTAAAGCACAGCAGGAAACCGGACAAGAAGAAGGACGTGGTCGAGTTTAGTGACGCGAATCTGCAGCGCTCAGCTCCCAGCGCCGACGATCAGGCCAATGGAGCATCCGGCGCTGATACCTCCTCGGCCGCCGGCAATACTCAGCCTGCCCATACAGATGCGGACCAGAAAGACGCCAAGAAGGGCACGGAGCCTGCGGGCTCCGCCAAGGACCAGCAGATCGCAAAGCTGAAGAAGCAGTTGGCGGCGTACCAGAAAGAGGAGCAGTCCTGGAAAGACTCGATCAAGAATTACCAGAACTTGATCGCCAACGAACCCAGCGATTTCCGCCGGCAGATGTACCAGGATTCGTTGAACAATGACCAGAAGAACGCCGCCCTGTTCCAGCAGAAAATCAATGAAGTCCAGGGCGAACTAAACAAGACACAGCAACAAAGCTCAACAGCATCGCCGGAACATCCCGATACCGGGGCGAATCAGGGTGGAGGCACTCAGCCGTAACCAGGTGCACAATTCCGCCTTAAGAGCCGGTCCAGGGACCGGCTCAACCTTTTACACGGTTGAACATGACCGTGGTTTCAGGCGTTCACTGTACCATCCCATCGGCGACTCTGGCCCAAGTCGAGAGTTACTGCAGACTTCCGTTACCTTAGATTGCCCGCGTTGGTCTCGTAGAATTTAGTTGCTTTAACGATTGGTCTTACCAGGTCTGCGGGAGGCGTCAACCGCGAACGGCCGTTCGAGTTTGCGCAAACCGGCGGCGGGTTGCGGTGGACCTCAAAGCACTGCACCACAGGTGAGCCGGCGACCCACGACGGCAAGCCGTGGCGCAATCAAGAAGTCGCTTTTCCCCGGCAGCGGAAGAGGTATCCCCCCGCGGCTGAGGTCAAACATCAACGCTCGACAACACGTTGTGCTCCAAACCAGGTGTCCGCAGCTATCACGCTTGCATGGCATGACGCGTATCGACAATCGAACAGCGGGTACAGGTTCCGCGCAGGATACGTGAGCTGACGGTGAGCCGGACGTGGAATGCCACGCCGCAATTAACAACCCTGGCGAATTGCAGGGTGATGGATGGAAGATTCAGGCCCCGGCACTACCACAGGACGCCGAGTTCCGGTAGTGCTGACGCCCCCGGAAAATGATTTTAAGAAGTAACCGACCAGCCGCTTGCCGGCTGGTTTTTTTGTCTTCCTGAAAGGCCGCGGCTGCGGTGGAAAGGCCTGGGCTACAATCGAGATCGCTGCTCATGCATCTTGACGCCAAATTCAGCGCCCGGCAGGTGCGCACGTTTCGCCAGCAGCTGCTGCGCTGGTTCGATCGCGAGCAGCGCAGGCTCCCATGGCGCGGAGAAAAGGATCCTTACCGCATCCTGGTTTCTGAGATCATGCTGCAGCAGACTCGCGTGGCAGTGGTGGAAGAGCGATACAAGCTGTTTCTGCGGCAATTTCCAAGCGTGCAAAAACTGGCCCGTGCTCGCGAGCAAACAGTTCTGGCAGCCTGGAGCGGCCTGGGTTATTACCGCCGGGCGCGCGCCTTGCATGCAACCGCGAAGAAGGTGGCGCGCGACGGCGGATTCCCACAAGGCACGTCCGCCCTGATGGAACTCCCCGGGGTGGGGCGATACACGGCGGCGGCGGTCGCCAGCATTGCCTATGGCGAAGCCGCTCCTGTGGTGGATGGCAATGTGAAACGAGTTTTGGAACGCATCACCGGGAGGCGCCTCAGCGAGCACGAGAATTGGAGGATTGCGGGGGAGTTGCTGGAGCCCCGACGCGCCGGCGGCTTCAACCAGGCGATGATGGAGTTGGGCGCCCTGATCTGCGTGCCGGGCGAGCCCCGATGTGAACGGTGCCCGGTGAGCGCGCTCTGTACCGGTCATGGATCCGTCGCTGGGCACGCAAAGATGGCGCGACGTAAGGCAGTGTTGCGATATATATTTGCAGCCCAAAATGGCCGGGTCTTGCTGCAGCAGCGTCCTCGTGACGCTTCGCTGATGGCGGGCATGTGGGAGTTGCCGGAACTCGCTGGTCCTATTCCTGGCATGCAGCCGATCGCTGAATTGAGGCATTCAATCACGACCACGGATTACAAAGTTCTTGTCTACGCTGGAACGCACGACTGCAACACCGGCGGGAACTGGGTGTCCAGGAACAAAGCAGGTCGCATGGCGCTGACCGGATTGGCGAAGAAGATATTGCGGCGAATCGGGCCATTTAGCTCAAGTTAGATCAGCTGCCGCGAGCCTCTACTCACATCGCAACGCCAGCGTGGGATCGACACTGGCAGCCCGGCGCGCGGGAATGTAGCACGCGAGCAGGGCAATCATCCCCAGCAAGATGGCGACGGCCGCAAACGTCAGCGGGTCGGTGGGGCTCACCCCAAACAGCAGTCGCGAGATCAGATGTGACAGAGCAAACGCCGCGAGCAGGCCGGCAGCCACGCCCAGCAGCAGCATCTTTGCTCCCTGGGAGATGATCATGGACAGCACCTGGCCGCGCCGCGCGCCGAGGGCCATGCGGATTCCGATCTCTCGGGTTCGCTGGCCGACGGCGTAGGACATCACGCCGAAGATGCCGATGGCGGCAAGCAGCAGCGCCAAAGCTGCAAATCCGGCCAGCAGAAACATGGAATAGCGCCGCGTCGCGAGGGTAGATGAAATGATTTCGTCCATGGTTTCTGCGCCAAACACAACCTGATCCCGGTTCATTTGCGTGACAACGGTGCGAATCGAATCGAGCACGCTCGATGGCTCGCCGCTGACGCGCACCACCACTCCGGTGCCTCGAGGTGAGAGCGTTATCGACAGCTCCGGCGGCAGTTGCATGAAAGGCCGATACAGCTGGGCCTGCAACGATTGCTGGTCGTCCGTGTCCAGTCCCCAATGCTTCACATGTTTGACGATGCCGATAATCTCGGCCGGTTGCGTGTAATCCTGAACATGAATTCTTTGACCCAGCGGCTCCCGGCCGGGAAAGAATCGTTTTGCGAGCGCTTCATCGATGACCACCACGAGGGGAGAATGTTCGTCATCCGTTTCCCTGAAAAAGCGGCCGCGCAACAGGGGGATTTGCATGACTTTTAGATATTCCGGCCCAACGGCATAACTCAGGGCCCAATTCATACCCTCTATGCTCGAGGGCTTCGGGTGGCCGTCCATCCAGAAGAGCTCCTCGTCATCACCCTGCATCGGGACTGCTCCCCAAAGCAGAGAAACCGCCTCGACTCCCGGAGTGGCGCGCAACCTGGTCTGCAGCTCCCGGAATGCAGCGCGAATTGCGTCTGGCCTGGCTTTCATCATTGGCGGTGCAAGCGCGATGCTGAAAGTCAGTACCTTATGTGAGTTAAATCCTGGATTGACTTTCCAGAGCTGAGCCAGGCTGCGGATCATCAGGCCGGCTCCGATCAACAGCACCAGCGCCAAAGCTGTTTCGACAGCAACAAAACTGTTCTGCGCGCGCAAGCCGCGACCCGAACGCAGATCTCCCTCTTTCACGTCCGCGATCGTTGTCGCCGCGGATAGGCGTAGTGCGGGAAAGAGGCCGAAGATAAATCCGCAGAAGACTGAAATGACAATCGTGAACACCAGGACATGCGCATCCACAGAGATTGCTTCGGCGCGAGGCAGCGCATCCGGCATGGCTCGCAGCATGAGCGGCGTTGCCCAGAGTGCGAGCCCCAAACCAGTGAGACCACCAAGGCCGGATAGCAGCATGCTTTCCGTTAGAAGCTGCCGCAGAACCCGGCGTGCAGGCGCGCCCAGGGCAACGCGCACGGCGAACTCGCGTTTCCGCGCAATGGAGCGGGCCAGCAGCAGGTTGGCCACGTTTACGCAGGCGATGAGGAGAACGAATCCTACCGATGCACAAAGAACAATCAGGAACGGTTCCACATGCCCCACAATTCTCTGGCGCAAAGGCAGGAGAGTGGCGCCGGTTCCCTTATTAGCGACAGGATAAGCGACCGCAAGGTTGGCAGCCACGCGGTCCATATCAGCGGCGGCCTGTTGCAGTGTCACGCCATTGTTCAAGCGGGCGAGCAGGTGGATTCCCAGCCCGGCGACTCGGTTCCTGAGCATCGGATTGTTCCACTGGCCGAGAGGCACGTAGACATCGTTGACAACCGAGTCCTGTCCAAGCTCGAGCGCGCCTGGCATTACACCGATGATGGAATAGCTTCGTCCATCGAGCGTGATACTCTTGCCGAGCACTGTCCCGGTTGCGCCGAATTTACGCTCCCACAGGCCTTGACTGATCAGGACAACGGGAGTCGCTCCTATCTCGTCCTCCCCGGCGGCCAGGGCGCGCCCCAGAATCGGCTTGATTCCCAACAATGGAAACAAGTCTGAGGTGATGAACAGTCCGTTCACCTGTTCCGCGTTCCCCATACCAGTAACGCTGAAATCCCATGAGCGGACGGCAGCCAGCGCCGAAAATACATGGTTCTCCTTCTGCCAGTCACGAAAGTTCGGGTAGGAAACAGCGCCGTATTTGAAGTTCGCGCGGCGCTCGTGCACCGTGAGCAGTTGCTCCGGATGCGGATACGGCAGCGGATTCAGGAGAACGCCATTCACCACGGAAAAGATGGCGGTATTCGCCCCGATCCCGAGTGCGAGCGTGAGAATCGCCACCAGGCTGAAGCCCGGATTGCGCCGCAGCATGCGCAGGCCGTAGCTCAGGTCCTGCAAGAGGACTTCGAAAAAGTGAACCCGGCGCGACTCGCGGCACTCCTGCTTGATGGCTTCCATTCCGCCGAATTCAAGCAGGGACTGGCGGCGCGCTTCCGGCGGCGTTTCGCCCGCTGCCACGCGCTCGGCGATGCGCTGCTCCAGATGGAAGCGCAGCTCGGCGTCGAGCTGGCGTTCCGTTTCCGGCTTGCGGAAGATGCGGCGGAGCCAATACGTCATGTTTATTCTCCTCCAGCGCTATTCGGCCGTTCCCAGAATCAATGCTACTGCCCCGGTGATTTGCTCCCAGTTTTTGACCTCGGTTTCGAACTGTCTGCGGCCTTTGCGGGTCAGGGTGTAAAACTTGGCTTCGCGACCGGTTTCCGTGGCGCGCCATTCGGCTGCAAGCCAGCCCCGGTCTTCCAGCCGGTGCAGAGCCGGATAGAGGGAGCCTTGCTGCACCTGAAAGACATCTTTGGAAATCTGCTGGATGCGCTGGGAGATGGCATAGCCGTGGATCGGCCCGAGGGCCACCACCTTCAGGATCAGCATGTCCAGCGTCCCCTTGAGAAACTCGGATTTTGCGTCTGCGGGCATAGGTTGATGTCCGACATATTACACCTAGCTATTCGACACATCAAGATGCTGTTTTGAGGGCAAAGGTTAACAGCAGAAAACTGACCAATACTCGGCCTTCAGCATCCGGCACTGATGCGGTATCGTTAAGAACGGCTGGAAGAGAACAGGAATTGGAGAACTTGCCAAATTGCCGGCATTCGTGACAGGTCCGAGAGCTCAAAACAAGGCTCTACTCTTACTTGGCGTTCTTTCCACGGCGCTGTATCTGGCCGGCGTTTGCCCAGCGCGGACTGGGGCAGTTGCATCTCGAGTACAGGCCAAGACAGCAGCAGCGGCCACCACCGGCTGTGATGACGATACGCGATTGCCGCCGGGCTTCACGCGAGTGTACATCGCGCTGAGGAACGGCAACGACGGTTCCGGCAAATCACCTGAGGATGCTCGCGACGGCAGCATCGCGGAGAAGTTTGACCGTATCCTGCGCTGCTATTCGGAAGGCTGCGCAGACTCTGCCGCGCCGCACAGATCGATTCCAAAAACTGAGAACCTGGTCGTTTGCCGGGGGCCGGGGGCGTTCAAGACCGAGGGAACGTACGATTACATCATCGATCTTCCGCACAAGTCAGCGCGGGGCTTTACCCTGGGGAAGGGATGGAAAATTCACGGCTCAGGGGTCGACAAGACTACGGTGCAGCTCGCGTCATACCTGCCCATCAGGGCCGTACCTAACCCACAGAACATGCCCGTGGGAACGGGAACCAATATTGTGTTAGGAACCAATTCGGATGCAGCGTCCGATATTGAAATCTCAGATCTGACCATCGATGGCAACTATCCGGTATTGAAAACGGAGGCGCAGCGGGAAGGGATCAGGGCCCTCAACCTGGACGCAATCAATCTCCGCTCCGACCGCGGGCACGACTGGATCCATGACATCCGTGTGCTCCATGCATCGGGGGAAATCGGCGCGATTGATGGCAGGTGGGAGACGTTTCCGGTCTGGATCTATTCCGTAAAACCCGGCTCATCACGGCAGGACAGCCGCGACAACATTATTGAAAGAGTCAATATGAGCGATTTCGGCGGGGGGATATGTACAGCCATCGCTGTCGCCAACGCTCTGGCGGATGTGCGCAACAATAAGGTGCAGGGTTACCAGATAGCGTACGGCGGGTGGAGGCTTGAGCAGACGCGGTTCCATGACAATATATCCATCGGGTCGGAGTATGGATTCAACATTGACAGCCTCGCCAATCAGGGTGTTGTCATTGAACGCAACCTGATTCTCAATCCACACAAATATGGGATTGTGATTGGAGGCGGCGGAACGTATGCCGGGTTCATCATCAGGAACAACACCATCCAGATGAACCAGCCAGAAGTGGCAGGGCTGATTTTCCAGGGCAACGTCACAGACGCTGAAGTGCGGGGAAATAAATTTCTCTGGCGTGGCAAGAGCACCATCATGGGATATTGGCTCGGCGCCACCGCCATCAGGAACTATTCTGCAGGGAGGGGCGCAGAGGCCAACCGGGAGAACGCGTATCAGGAAAACAAAATCAGTGAAGGATTGAAGATCATCTTCAGCCGCCCGTCGCGCATGGCGGACAATTGCCTGTTCGGTAATCGCAACGAGAGCGGTAACGCGCTCAAACAGCTTCCTGACAACAGCAGGCGCCCATGCACCTTGGTTCGTGGCGCGCACTGATCGTGCGTGACCTCGGGTTTGTTCTAAAAACGCCCGCTGTTATTTACAATAGTCAACCGGAGGATCCATGCCCGCACTGGAAGCTGGCGTTCATGCGCCTGAAATCAATCTTTCATTTCTTGATGGCGGCAAATTTTCCCTGCGCGAGGCGCTGAAGAAAGGGCCGGTCGTGGCGGCATTTTTCAAAGTCAGCTGCCCGGTATGCCAGATGGCTTTCCCGTATCTGGACCGCATCTACAAAGCTTACATTGCCGGCGGCAATTTCACTTTCGTGGGTGTTTCGCAGGACAACGCTGCC
Source organism: Actinomycetota bacterium (assembly GCA_050258305.1). Classification (GTDB taxonomy): domain Bacteria; phylum Acidobacteriota; class Terriglobia; order Terriglobales; family Acidobacteriaceae; genus Angelobacter. The sequence goes on along the minus strand of JBLMYN010000341.1, from coordinate 10,813 downwards.
GAGACAGAGGCTTTCAACAGGGAGTTCGGCGTAACCTTTCCCGTCTTGCTGGAGGAAAAAGGCTATGCGGTTTCCAACGGCTACAAGCTCACCAACGTGCCTACGGTTTTCATGATTTCTCCTGCGGGGGAGATTGAGCTCACTTCCGTAAGCTGGTCAAAGGCTGATATGCAGGAGCTGGGCCGGAGACTTGCAAAGATCAATAACACCGCGCCGGCAACGATCTTCCCGGCTGGAGAATCGGTGCCGGAATACAAACCCGGCTGAGAATCAAAAAATTGATCCGCGGTCAGCGGAAACCGGCAATCAGCATTCAGTCAGAAGAGGATCAACCGCAGCCTCGCCTCTTCGGCAGATATTTTGGGGGACTATGAAACGACTTATATTCACCTTCGCACTCGTCCTGGGAACCTTGCTTTCAGCAAGGAACAACCCACCCGAGAAAGCCAGTGCTCTGCCTGCTCCGGTACAGCAGGCGATGAAGTCCATCAATGCGGAGAAAATCCGCGCCACGGTCAAATACCTCTCCGATGATTCGCTGCAAGGCAGGGGCACAGGCCAGAAGGGCGGCGACATGGCCGCGAACTGGATCGCGGCCCAGTTCAAGAGTTACGGACTTCTGCCTGCCGGTGATCACGGCACATATTTCCAGAGCGTCGGGTTTTACGGAATCACCACTGATCACAAGCAATCGCAGCTCGAATTCGTTCCCAAATCCGGCCAGCCGATGACATTGAAATATGCCGATGACTATGTCACTACGGATCTGACCCACTCGGAAAAATCCCAGATTGATGCGCCGCTCGTCTATGTGGGTTACGGCATTCAGGCGCCCGAATACAAATGGGACGACTACAAAGGCGTGGACCTGAAGGGCAAAGTCCTGCTGATGCTGGTGAACGAGCCCCCATCGGACGATCTCAATTTCTTTAAAGGCCGGGCGCTCACCTATTACGGGCGCTGGACCTACAAGTACGAAGAGGCAGCACGGCGCGGCGCAGTAGGCGCAATCCTGATCCATAAGACCGATATGGCCAGCTATCCGTGGGAAGTTGTGCGCAACTCCTGGGGCGGAGAAACATCAATCCTGCAGGCGGACAAAGATCCGAAGCTGAAATCTGCCGGATGGATTCAGTTGGACGTTGCGCGCAAGCTGGCCCAAGATGCCGGCATGAATCTCGACCAGATGCTGAAGGACGCTAATTCCCGCAGCTTCAAACCTGTCGAGCTTCCCATTCGTGTGAAGGAGACAGTAATCAGCAAGGTGCGGACGTTTTCATCCCGTAACGTCGTCGGCAGGGTGATGGGATCCGACAGCCGGCTGAAGAACCAGGCCATCCTGTACACGGCGCATTACGATCACCTGGGCATCCATCCCAATGAGCCCGGAGACAACATCTACAACGGCGCCACCGACAACGCAACCGGGTGCGGCATTCTGCTGGAACTGGCGCGGGCATTTGCCAATGCAAAGCAGAAGCCGAAACGGAGCGTTCTGTTCGCGTCGGTCACGGCGGAAGAGCAGGGCCTGCTCGGATCAGAGTATCTGGGCATGCATCCTCCGCTTCCCGCCGGGAATATTTCGCTCGATTTGAACTTTGATGATATTCAGCCTTTCGGCGATCCCGAGCAGCTTGTGGCGTCGGGATCGGAGCGGACCACGGTTTATCCGGTCGTGGAGTCGGTGGCAAAAGCATTCGGCATGACGATTCAGCCCGACGACCATCCTGAGGCCGGGCATTACTACCGCTCAGACCACTTCAGCCTCGCACGCGTGGGTGTGCCGGCCTTCAGCCTGAATGAAGGTGCTCTGTTCAAAGGGCACGATCTGGCCTGGGGCGAAGAAAAAGAAAGAGACTATGTGACCCACCGTTACCATCAGCCCTCCGATGAATACCGCCCTGACATGGATTTCACCGCGGACGCCAAGGTGGCCAAAGTGGGCCTGGCAATCGGCTGGGAAGTGGCCAACCAGCCGCAATTGGCGGGTTGGCAGCCAGGAGACGAGTTCGAGAAGGCGCGCAAGGCTGCAGAAGGGGCCAAGGGAGCGCTTTAAGGTTGTGATTGCCTCGGCGGCAGCGAGGCCTGGCAAGCCTTCGCTGCGGCCAAGGTGCCCAAGGTAATGTAAGTCGTTCTGCCATTTCGTTATAAAATCCTGCTTTCCTCAGAGACAGCGGCAGGCGAATGCCCTTTTCATTCCTGCAACGCGGGAACTTGTCAGACTACGCTCGGCAACTTACGTTGACCAGCTATGAGCCTTCGCTCGTCCTGGAAGGGCTAGTTCCGGGAATCGACAATGTCCGCCACGATGTGTTTCTGAGCCCCAGGTTCACCGCGGCCGCGCAAGCGCACATTTTCAAACTCATTGCCAGGCACGGGAACGTGGAAGACCTGGCTGCGGAAGAGGCCCGCTCAGGCAGGCTGGGCGGCAACATGCCGGCCCGGATGCGCGACCGGCAGGGCGTTGCCGCGCGTCCATTTGACGCCGGCGATTTCAAAAAGCTGCTGAGTGAACTGCATGTGGCCGTGCTGCAGCAGGCCAAGGCGCAGAACAGCATTGCCATGGACCTTCTCTTCCGCCTGGCAGTAATGAAATTTCAGCGGGCAGAGCTGGCAAGCCAGTACGGCAAGGTCCTGGAGCGCTGCCGGGCCCGCATGAAGATGTATGAAGGCCCGCGAAATTCCGCGACGAACACGGTGATGGAACTGCGTGATCGCTTTGCCAGTTTCCAGATCAACAAGAAGGCAGTTCTGCGGCGCGCGGGACAGGAGTTGTTCCACACGCTCCGCTCCGCGGAAAAAGAAGCGCTCGGCAAGACTCGCCGCTCCCTGTTTGGCAATAGCGAAACATACATCTATGATCTTTTTCTCAACCGTTTGCTCTTCGTAGATGATGCTGAAGACAGCTTCCTGAACGCGGAACACTATGTTCTGCTGGGAACGAACGGCCACGATCCGGACCGGGTCGAGGCCATGGATGCCCTGATCGGCCAGTTCTTTCACACGCTCGGATTGCTGAATTCGGCTGGCGACGCGCGGGTGGAAGGGCTGCTCAACGCTCCCGAGAATGCTCAGGGACTCATGGCCGCCGGATCACCGGATGAGTCCACGCAAACAGGCAAGGCTCAGAAGGCGATCCTGGCCGAATGGGTGGAATTGCTGGAGAAATGCGATGTCATGGACAGGGTGCTGGCCGCCTATGAAGCTGCGCCGCTGCTGGGCCAGTACTCACCTCCCATTACACCTCACCAACTGAAGAACGCGCTTGTCTCCGGCGAGGAACGCCGGCGCGTGGAAACCCTGCTCGAGGAGCATGGAAGGATCTCTCCTGAAAATCTGCACGCGGCCGTACGCAAGATCAGGAGCGCCAGGCCCGCGGACAAGGCGCGGATGGCGGGGCGCTTTTTCAGCGATTATCTCCGCTTTCACCGCGATTGGCGGCGCCTGGGAGTGGTGGCTGCCGCAATGGAGACCGTGAACGTCCTCAGCGGCGAAAAATTCCGCGAGCTTTCCGCGGTGAACAACACGCTCTACGAATTTCTTCTGCCTGAGGAACAGAAACCCGCAGAAGAAAGGGTGGTCCACCATGTGGTGCTCAAGGCTGACATTCGCGAATCCACGACTCTTACGCGGACCTTGTTCGAGCGCGGGCTCAACCCGGCATCCTATTTCAGCCTGAATTTCTACGATCCCATCAACAAATTGCTGCCCAAGTATGATGCCCGCAAAGTTTTCATTGAAGGCTACGCCGTTATTCTGGCCCTGTTCGAACGCGAAGGCGAACCTGCGGTGGGCGTGGCGCAGACCTGCGTGCTGGCCAAGGAAATGGTGGAGGTGGTGACCGCATACAACGAGCGGTCGCGGGCCGCGGGCCTGCCCAGCCTGGAAATCGGCATCGGCATTTCCTATCAGGATTCAGCCCCCATGTACCTGATGGACGGCACGCGTCCCATCATGATTTCGAAAGCCATCAATGAAAGCGACCGGCTCTCCTCCTGCAGCAAGGGCATTCGCCAACTGCTGGAGAATCGCGACCTGCTCTTCAGCGTCTTCTCCTTTAAAACCATCGACGATGCCGATGCCGGAGCGAACGCCGACGAGTTCCTGCTGCGCTACAACATCGGCGGCATCCACATCAGCCGGGCTGCCTTTGAGAAATTGCGGACGGAGATTTCCCTGCAGGCCTTCGACCTGAAAGTTCCGATGATCTGGAAGACAGGCACCGCTCGTGTCTATACAGGGATGGCGCCGCTGGGACAGGGCGCATTTCACCGCATCGTTGTCCGCGAAGGCCGCATCGCGCGCATTGATCCGCGAGATTTCGCGCTGAAGCAGTACACTGACCAGCCCTACTACGAAGTTTGCACGCACCCGCGCATCTATGAAGCGATAGAGAGAGTCCACAGCGCCGGGGCGGTAGCTGCGCGATGACCCCTCGGCAAACGGCAGGTTAGCGCTTCAGAATGACTCTTTGGGAGCTCGGAAGGGAACTCGCACCACAACTTCCACATCCACGGGAACGCCGTTGCGCGTTGCCGGGCGGAAACGCCACTCTGTGAGCGCGACGCGCGCATTCTCATCCAGCACGGAATCGAAGCCCTCCAGCACACGGACGTTTCCCACGCTGCCGTCACTGTGGATGATGCCATAGAGCACCACCTCGCCTTCCACGCGGTCATGTACATACGTGGCCGGATACGCGGGATCCACCTTGTGCAGCGGTTCGGGAGGCGTGACGTCTTCAACCGTTCCGGGTGCGGAGTTCAGCCGCGCGTAACGCATGATCCAGCTTCCGATGGCGGAGTTCAGATTCGGCATGCTCAGGCGGATGGAGTAGCGGCGGCGCAAGCCGAATACTTCATTCTCGATGCGGTTTGACGGGGTATCAGTGTTACTGGGGACGAACGGGCGGGCAGCCGTGGGATGCGGCGCGGCGACCACTGCATCGGCAGCAATCTTCACCGGAGGCGCGGAGACGTACAGATTTGCCGGGGAGGACTCATTGCCTGCATTACTTCCGTTCGGGCCTGCGAGCGCGATTTCCGGCCGCGCCGTGGCCCCCCGGCGTCCTGCAGGAGAGGCGGCAAACTCACCCCGGAGATTTCCTTCCGGCACGCTCACCGGCCCAACCGGCGCCACAGGCCGGGCATTCAGGGCCAGCAGATGCCCCATGGCGCGCGATTGCGCTTCTCCTCCCGATACGATTGGCTCCGGTGGAGGGACTACGGTCTGCGGCGCAGCCGTCGTGGCCAGAGCGTTGAGCGCTCTTGGTCTGACTGGCTCAGGCGGTGGCACAACTTGCGGCGCGTTTACCGGCAATGCCCGGCCTAATCTGTGCCGCGCGGCAATGGAAGATGCGGGCTCCACCACCTCCGGCGCCTGCGCCGGGAGATGCAACGGTCTCATGCGTGCAACCGGCCGCTCAGACGGCGGCACCACGATTGCGCCGGCCAACGGCAGCGCGGGCTCACGGTGCGCGCCGGCAATCGAGCCTGCGGGCGGCACAACCTCCGGCGCGGCTGATGGGACCGAAGGAACCGGGCGGTTGGCCGAGATTGGTTCCGCGGGAGGAACAGCTTCAGGCCGCGCAAATACGGGAAAGATCAAATGACTTCTTTGCGCCGGCGGTTCCGCGGGAGGAACAACCTGCGGATATTCGCTCGGCAGCTCCTGGAAACGGCGTCTTGCTGCTACAGGCGCGGCGGGAATCGCCGTCCAGGCGACAATGTTCGGCAAAGGCGTGTCCTGAGTGAGCAGCCTGGCGCTCGGATGCACAATGGTCTGCTTCAGGCTGGTGGGCTCTGGATGAATCGAGACGATCTCCTGTTTCGCCAACTCGGGGTCAGCTTTCTGCGAGTGCATCCGGGCCGGTGGAGCGGGTTGTTCGCGGTGTGCGCTCACCGGCGGAAGATACTCCGACAGTTGGTAATGCATGATGGTGGTGCGCGGGACGTCTTCCACCACAACCTGCGGGCGATTGAGCCAGAGCAGGGTAACCCAGTACACCGAGAGAACCAGGAGCGTGTGTCCCAGAAATGACTGGCGTATCCGGCTCCAGGCCACCGGACGGTGCACCAGAGCGTCAGGCCAGTATTCGCCGGGACGCGCGGTGAGCCAGACCTGCGGAGGTTCGCGGCGGAGCATGTCGCCCAGGTTGCGCAGGAAGACGCGCAGCCACGGCTCGGTCTTCACCAGCAGGCGGAGCGGGTGCTCGGAGTGCGTGACCTGTGGTTCCATCACCGTCTTGGTCACTGACAGCATTGTGCTTGCACTTCCCCGGAAGTAGAAGGATTATAGTCTCACTACCGGTACCGACATTATTATGCAAAGTCCAAGAATTAAGACACTATTTGCCGTGGTTTTGTTACTTAGTTCACTGGCTGCTGCGCAATCCGGCAGCGCCGGTCACAGGCCGGGAGCCGGACAGCATGACAAGGCGGCCCCGGCGGAAGACATTTCCGGCATGTACAGCTTTCTGCGCGACGGCGAGTTCGTGCAGATCAACATGGAAGAGAACGGCGTCTCCGGATACATCTCACGCCAGGGCGATCTTGACAGCGACCGCGGCGCTTTCCTGGACCAGTTTTTCGATAAGGCCTCCGTCGAAGGGCACGATGTGTTTTTCAACACCAGGCCGCTGCACGGCGTGACCTTTGAATTCAAGGGCAAATTTGAGCGCGGAGCAGCCAGGAGCAAAGTTCAAGATGGCTATTACATTCTGCGCGGAACGCTCACCGAGCTGATTACCGACGGCAACAACAAGACCACGTCACGCTCCCGCGAAGTTACTTTCAAACTGCTGGGCCAGCCCCCGGACAACGAGGCTGGGAAGGACAAGGATTAGCAAGACAGCTCTCTTCCCAACCTGTACAGCGCTGTGGCGTCAGCGTTTCGCCATGGCAGAATTGTGTGGCACAGTGCGACGAGCCCTAATCAGTAAAACGCTTCTCCTGAAGATGTGGCACAGCCGCCCTCGGCTGTGCGCTTTTTTCCCATCCAGCCATGGTACTGAGCAGACCTCACAATCGAGAAGCCGAGCTGAACCTGCGCCCGCAATGTACTGGGTAGAGGAAAGGAGGACTCAAGGAATGCATGTTCTTAAAGGTAGCCTAAAATGCTCTGCTGGAAAGTAAAGAATGAGCCGCCTGGTGGCGAGAGCTTGCGCACAGCCGAGGGCGGCTGTGCCACAAAACCAATGCTCGTGCCGGGTGCCTCACACGAGAAGTCTTCCAGCAAAGGGAGAATTTGATTCTTAGCAGCACAGACACTCTTGTCTGTGCCAATCATCCATCAACAAAGGGAAGCACAGGCAGGAGTGCGTGTGCCATACGAGCGTCGCCTTCACACAAGCAATCGTCAGCGCAACCGAGTAGACACCCTCAATACTTATCTTCCGGAGTTGGCGGGTCCGGGCGCGCTATGCCTTTCCCGGCGTTTCGGCCGGCCCGGTGGAGACATTTTCCGTTCCGGTGCGCTCCACGGGCTCCCAGTCGCGAGGCTCGGGCGAGCCGCGGCGGATAGAGTTAAAACCGCCCGGCCCGGGCGAGGTAAACTCACTTCTTGCTTCGCGCATGCCGCCTTCGCGTTCCAGCGCCAGTTTGAACTCGCGCAAGGCGCGGTCAATCCACTGTTCCAGGTGCTGATCAATGGGCAGCATGGAAGTGAAGCCACTGAAGCTGCCGAAGCCGCCCAGCCGTGGCGCATAGTTCATGAGCACGTGAACAACCGTCTGGTTCCCCAGCGGAGAAAACGTGATGCGCCCTGTGTGTTTGGGGCCATTGAGCGACTTCCAGCCGATGGATTCATTGGGCACAACCTGGGTGATCTGCGCTTCCCACTCGAACTGGCGGCCATCCATGTTCACCAGCCAGCGCGTGTGCGTGCCGTAGCGCTCCACGCGGCGGACAAACTCAATCCACCGCGGCAGGCGCTCGAAATCTGACCATGCGTCAAACACGTTCTGCACCGGCCCTCCGATGTTCACGCTTCTTTTCAGGCGCACCACGCGGCTGTCAATATCACCGGAACGGCGCCGCGCCAGCAGCACGCCGGCAATGCCGCCCACTGCGCCGAGGGCGCTGCCGGCAACAAATCCTGACCAGAATTTCTGCGCTGTCATCTTCCCTTCTCCCCTGTTTCAGTTGGAACGCGCGCTGAAAAGCGAGGTTGCCGCCACGATTGAACATTTTCCGTTGCAACTCTGCGTGTGGCCTCTCGTGATTTCCACTTCTTTCCACAGGCAAAGCAAGTTCTCCACAGGCATTCCACCGAAAAAATTCTTCCCGCCCGAAATGGCTATTGCAGCGATAGGCTGCGAGGGTCGATAGTGCTAACACTCAAGTGTGCGATGTTCGCTTGAGGCGAGAGGAACGCAAGAGCACAACTCATTCGTCGAGGCTGTGCCGGGCTTAATCTGCCCGGGCTTAATCTGCGAAGATGCGCAGCAACGGAGGGCGCATTTGATTCTCATCCGTAAGGGATGAGCGCAAGAGAAGCCGGCGTGACAACTCAAACACACCGCGCGGCAACACGCGGTTGAGCGAACATCACACCCCGCTGACGCCCCGGCCTGTATGGCTGGTACAGGCCGGGCGCTTATTGCGGCGATGACAGACTGAAGCCGGCTGAATCGGGGGAGATTGCGGTCAAAACTCCAGGCCCTGAGCCCTGCTTGTATCTGCAGGGTGTTTTTTTGCGCCTGAAAAGTCTGCCCTTCTCCCGATTTTCGCCTTAAAATGGCTGTGAGTGGCACAGCCGCCCTCGGCTGTGCTGATGCAGCATGATCAGTAGATGACCGGATCTGAGGAAGCTGTAAACATAACTGCGGACTATCCGGGGAAGCAGGATGTTCTCAAGCCATGTCTGCTCAGTACCAATGGCCGCAGGATAGGCGAACGACGCACGGCGAGGGCGCCTGTGCAACACCAGCATGCTTCGAGTTCAGTGCCTTGCTGGGTGGAGCAGGCCTTCAGGCCTGCGGTAAGAGAGCGGAGCGCTTGCTGCTTCAGCCGCTGAGGTCAACCTGAAGCTGAAGAGTTTTGCAAGCTGCCGCAAGGATAGAGTGGGTACTAAAAAAATTACCTCAGGGGCTAAAGCCCAAAAAGTTTTGCTCTCGGGGCCGCAGGCCTGAAGGCCTGCTCCACCCGTGCGGGATAAACCTTGAAGAGCCTGAGAAGCCCTTCAGGCCGCAGCAAACAAAGGAGCAGGAGAAGCTCTACCTGAGAGCTTGATTTTGATCTAGATGGCCACCACGGACTACACACTCGACCGCGGACTGCCCGCCAGCGTTGAAGCTGAGCGGGCGATTCTCGGCGCCATCCTGCTCGACAACCAGGCCTACCCGCAGGCGGCGGAATTTCTCCGCGCCGACGATTTCTCGCTCGACTCGCACCGCCGCATCTACCTGCGCATGATGGAGCTGGCCGAAAGCGGCCGGCCCATTGACTTTGTCACGCTCACTGAGCAGCTCGGCCAGCACAAGGAGATTGAGGCCGTGGGCGGCGTGGCCTACGTCACGTCGCTCACCGACGGTCTGCCGCGCGTCAAGAACATTGAGCAGTACGTGCGCATCGTGCGCGACAAGGCGCTGCTGCGAGGGCTGATTCACGCGGCATCGTCGGCCATGCAGAAAGCCTATGAGCAGGACGCGCCGGCCGAGGAGATTGTGGACGCGGCCGAGTCGGCCATCTTCCAGATCGCGGAGAAGCGCATCGGCCAGGGCTTTATGGGCATTCCGGAGATCGTCAAGTCGAGCTTCGGGTCCATTGACAAGCTTTACGAGCAGGGCCAGCGCATCACCGGCCTGGAAACGCACTTTGAAGACCTCGATGGCATGACCAGCGGGCTGCAGAAGTCTGATCTGGTGATCATCGCCGCCAGGCCTTCCATGGGCAAGACCGCCTTCGCCATCAACATCGCGGAAAACTCCGCCGTCATGGACAACAAGGTGGTGGGCGTGTTTTCGCTGGAAATGTCGCGCGAATCGCTGCTGCTGCGCATGCTGTGCTCGCAGGCGCTGGTGGATTCGCACAAGCTGCGCACCGGCTTCCTGAGCCGCGAAGACTACCAGAAGCTGGTCTCGGCGCTGGCCGCGCTGGCTGAGGCGCCCATCTTTATTGACGACACGCCCGGCATCTCCATCTCAGAGATGCGCGCCAAGTGCCGCCGCCTGCAGCAGGCCCAGGGCCGGCTGGACATGGTGATTGTCGATTACCTGCAGCTCGTGGCCGCCGCGCCGGCCGGTTCCGGCGGCAAGCGCTATGAGAACCGCACGCAGGAGGTCTCAGCGATCTCGCGCGGCCTGAAAGCCCTGGCCAAGGAGATGCGCTGCCCGGTGGTGGCGCTCTCACAGTTGAGCCGCGCCCCGGAAGCCCGCACCGGCAACAACCGTCCGCAACTGGCCGACCTGCGCGAATCCGGCGCCATTGAGCAGGACGCTGACGTTGTCGGCTTCATCTTCCGCGAAGAAGTCTACAAGCAGGACGATCCCGACCTCGAAGGCAAAGCCGAACTGATCATCGCCAAGCAGCGCAACGGCCCCACGGGCACGGTAAGGCTGGCGTTCATCAAGAAATCGACGCGCTTTGCCAACCTGGCGCAGGAAGCAGGGCCGGAGGGGTACTGAAGGGGGACAGAAATGAATACTGAAGAGTTGTTACAGAATCCATTGAAGAAATTCAGTATGAAAGAACTTGAGGACAAAATTGCCTCAGCATTGACCGAAGCTACCGGACGAACCTACAGGGCAAACATTTCCGCGATAGACTACAACCACAACGTCAGTGAGACGAAAATCGTCGTGAAGCTTTCGGAA
>JBLMYN010000340.1:0-15828 GCA_050258305.1 Actinomycetota bacterium | reverse complement strand
GCCAATCTGCTCCTGGCGCGCGCTTCGGGGCGACAACAGGAGATGGCGATGCGATTGTCGCTTGGTGCAAGTCGGGGTCGCATCGTACGTCAAATGCTGACCGAGTCCATGCTGCTGTCGCTCATAGGCGGTGCCGCGGGAATCGCAACCGCAGCAGGTACTTTAGGCTTCATCCTGCGCTTTGTGCCGTCGAACGTTCCCCGGCTCAACGAAGTACGAATTGACGGGGTGGTGCTGGCCTTCGCTCTGATGATTTCCATTCTTACGGGCCTGGTGTTTGGACTTGCGCCAGCGCTTCATTCGGCAAAAGGCGCTCTCTCCTCCGCCATTCGTGAAGGCGGTCGTGGGTCCGGCTACAGCACCAAGACAGGCCGGTTGCGGGATGTTCTCATCGTTTCTGAGCTGGCATTTGCCGTCATACTGATGGTGGGAGCCGGCTTGCTGCTGCGTACACTGCGGGACCTGCTGGAGGAAAATCCAGGCTTTAATCCAACTCAAGTTGTCACGGCAAACACGTGGCTGGGAGTTCCCAACGATCCGAAGACGGATCCGTATCGCAGTATTGCCGGCATAGCCAGCTTTGATCATGAGGTGCTGCGGCGCATGAAGGCTATTCCGGGAGTAGAACTCGCGGCAATCACCTCAGCTCTACCGACCACCAATAGCAACCCCAACGCGGTTGGTGGCTTAGCGATTGAAGGCTTTGCGATTCAAGATAGACCGGTCGAGTCGTCGCAGGATCTGAGCGCCGAGAGAATTCGTATAAGCCCCGACTATTTCAAGGTGTTCCAGGCGACGCTCCTACGCGGCCGCTCATTCACTGAGGGCGATGAAGACGGCAAACCGCTGGTGGCCGTCATTGATGAAAGCACCGCTCGTAAGTATTGGCCAACTCGCGATCCGTTGGGCCGTCGAGTGCGGTTCGGAAAAGACCCTGCCAAGCCATGGACGACTGTCGTGGGTATTATTAAGGATATCAAGCATGACGGTCTCGACATCGATGGCGTTCCCCACATCTACGTTTCGGTCTATCAAGACCCCAACAAACAAGTGAGCGTGGCGTTGAGGACGTCTCTGCCCGCGGCCCTGCTGGAGCCGCAGATTCGGCGTGAAATCCAAAGCATTGATCCCGGCCTACCCGTATTCAACGTCGTCTCTATGAACGACATCCTTGATCGGTCCCTGGCTTCACGCCGTTTTTCTGCCGATCTGGTGGGTGGATTTGCTGGACTGGCGATGCTTCTGGCGTCCATCGGAATTTACGGCTTGTTGGCTTATATGGTCGGCCAAAGATCGCGCGAGATCGGTCTGCGGATAGCGTTGGGTGCCCAGCGAGCGGATGTTTTGCGACTTGTCATGGGGAAAGGTGTCGTTCTGGCTGGCCTCGGAATTGCGGCCGGCGTGATATTTTCCGCCTCTACCGCCTCAATGATGGCGAGCTTGCTCTACGGCGTTCGCCCACATGATCCAGCTGTATTTCTGGTGGCGCCTTTGCTTCTGCTCGTGGTTGCGATTGCCGCCAGCTGCATTCCGGCCAGGCGAGCGACCAAGGTGGATCCTATTGTGGCGCTGCGGGAATCGTGAGTTCCTTGGGCATGGACGCGTCGAGAAATCTGGGCAGACGGGCCGTTCACCAGCCGGTATTAACCACGATTTCTTCTGACGAGTTTTATTTCAATTCCTCGAGCCGCCGGGCGAGAAAACGGCGCTCCGGTTCATGCCGATCTTTTTCCTGACGATCTTTTTCATGACGATCTGTGCCAGGCACAAGCAGGGCGAGCGCCTTCTCATACGAGGCGCGGGCCTCCGCGACCCGCCCCAGTCTGCGGCAGAGGTCCGCACGGGCAGAGTGAGCGAGGTAATAGTGCCCGAGGTTCGGATGAACGCCCTGTTCGCGGGCCAGCAGGTCATCGATCAGACGAAGACCCTGCTCCGGACCCTCGCACATGGCAACGGCCACGGCGCGGTTCAGTTCGACAACCGGGGATGGATGAATCCGAAGCAACTGGTCGTAGAGCAGCTTGATTTGGCGCCAGTCCGTGGATGCCACGGAGGAGCTCTCGGCATGAACGGCCGCAATGGCCGCCTGCAGAGTGTAGGCGCCGAAACGGCGCGAGCGCAGAGCGCTTTCCGTGAGCGCGATGCCTTCGGCAATTTGCTCCCTGTTCCACAACCGCCGGTCCTGCTGCTCCAGCAGGATCAAGTCTCCCTGGGGAGAGGTCCTTGCCTGCCGGCGCGACTCCTGCAGCAGCATAAGCCCTAACAGGCCCATCACCTCGGGTTCCTGAAGCAGGTTAATCTTGAGCAGGTCGAGCAGGAGGCGGCCCAGGCGGATGGCCTCACCGCTTAGTTTTGCGCCTGTGGTTTCAGCCGAGTATCCTTCGTTGAAAATCAGATACACGACCTGGAGGACCGCTCCCAACCGGGCCGGTAATTCCTGAGAGGCCGGCACCTGGTAGGGAATTGCCTTATCGCGGATGACAGCCTTGGCGCGCACGATGCGCTGGGCGAGCGTTGCCGGCGTAACCAGAAATGCCCGGGCAATCTCTTCCGTGGTCAGGCCGCAGATTTCGCGCAGGGTAAGCGCAACCTGTCCTTCCGGAGGCAGAGCGGGATGGCAGCAGGTAAAGATCAGGCGGAGACGATCATCTTCAATCTCGGCGTCGTCCATCTTCTCAACACCGAGCGAAGCTTCGTTGCTGTGCGCTTCGCTTGATTGCGATTCAATGTAGAGCGCTAAATCTCTCTGTGATGCATCGAAGCGCGCGCGCCGGCGCATCCCGTCGATGGCCTTGAAGCGTGCCGTGGAAATCAGCCAGGGGCGCGGGTTCTCCGGAATACCCGTCTTGGGCCAGGACTCGAGAGCCGTGGCAAATGCCTCATGCATGGCCTCTTCGGCCAGGTCCAGATCTCCGAGCAGGCGCACGAGAGTCGCCAGAACCCGGCCCGATTCCGAGCGGTAAAGAGTCTCAACGGTCCGGCTGACTTGTTCGGGCCCAGGTGGCGGCTTCGTAGATGGTTTCGGCTCCGGCGTCATCTTCATCCTAGGCCAAACTAGCAAACGGAGCGCCTTGGCACAACTGCGCCACGGCTTTGCGCCACCAACTCCCGAATTTGCGCGTCACGGTCCTTTGGCAATGTGGCCCGGGCGGTTTTCTCGCCCGGTGGTATCTAGGCCCTCCGTCATCTGCCCCTTGCGCCAGGACTGCCGCATAATTGCCGAAAACCCATCAAGAGAATTTCTGCCTCAGCACGCAGAGACCCAAGGACTTGCCGTGAAAAAACTGTTGCTCTTTGCTTTGTTGTTTACGTTTGCTCTTTTTGCCCAGAACTCCGCCTTTGCCGCCAAAGACGGAACGAACAGTGGCGCCGCCACTAACGGCGCGAGCAATACAGATGCGCCTCCGGCGCCCGCGCCCGTCCCCGATCCAGCAGGCCTGTTCAAACCCAGTTTTGGCGTGGTCGCAAAGGCGTCCATGCTGGGCATTGGCGGGGACGTGGGCGTTTCCATCACGCCATTCTTTAACGTACGCGGCGGATTCAACGGCTTCAGCTACAGCCATGGTTTCAGCAGCAACGGCATCCTGTACAACGGCAACATCCGTTTGCGTTCGGTAGAAGCCCTGGTGGACATCACGCCGCTGGGCGACTGGTTTCACATCAGCCCCGGCATGCTCATCTATAACGGCAACCAGATCACTGCGAACGCCAACGTTCCCGGCGGAAAGAATTTCAGCCTTGGCGGCACCAGCTTCAAGAGCAGCCCCACGGATCCGATCCACGGCACCGGGCAGATGCTTGTCCGGAAAGCGGCGCCCATTGTGATGTTTGGCTTCGGCAATCCCATTCCGCACAGCCATCACATCACTTTCGTGCAGGACTTCGGCATTGTCTTTCAGGGGACACCCAGGACCACGCTGAACCTCGCCGGCACCGCCTGCGATCCCGTCACCGGACTCGCTTGCCTCAATGCCGCCACAGATCCCACCGTTCAGGCGCAGGTTGTGGCCGAACAGGACAAGATTAATAAAGATACGTCGATCGTGAAGTTTTATCCGATCGCGAGCTTCGGGATTGGGATCAGGTTCTAAGCAGTTCGGACATTGCGGGCGTTTAACTGAAACGCTGCTCACTTGGAAGCCGAGACTGTCTCAACTCGATAGATCCGAGCGTTACCATTTCCGTACGGAGCGCAGGTGTGTAAGAGGCTGGTGAGATATGGACATGAGATCAAGTATGCGACCACCTTGGGTCTGGACAGCGCTCGCGCTCCAGTTCGTACTCGTTTTGCTTTCTGTATACGGGTGCATTCAGGCGCTTCTATTCTTATCTCGATACGCAACTTCGGGGATGGGCGCGCAACTTCTATTTCGCGAATTCATTCCAGGAGGCGCGGCTGCGGTATCGCTGATTGGGCTATGGCGCAACAGGAGATGGGGCTGGGGACTGGCGCTGATTGTGGATGGCGCCATGTGCGCACAGTTCCTGTGGTTTCTTCTAAACTACTCGACCGCCGTCACGCGTCATCCTGCCATCTCAGCGTTCAATATTTGGCAGTTTGCTGCGCTCGCTGTACTCCTATACCGGCCCGTGTGGGAGCATTTTCTGGGGCAGCATACGCGCAACCAAACCCTGCTCGCCCGGGCCGGCAAACCGCTTCGTTGGGTGGTTTACTTCTCTACAGCCGTTCTATCGACGTGCATCGTTACGGCTTTTTTCTTCACAGTCTTCATGGGGCAGAAGAACGCGGGTAACGGGGGTATCCGCGGATTCGCGGTGTTTCTCTATTTCGGCCTTATGACCGGCTGCGTGGCGTCATTTCTTTTCGCTCTTATCCTTACTTTCTTGGCTCGCAAGCTTGGTCCCACGCGACTGTGGCCTTGGCTGTTGCTTGGGGCAGCACTCGCGCCAGCCTTGATTTTGGTACTGGGAATCATTGGAAACCGTGGGCCAGGCCCCTTGAACGTTGCCTTTTGGGGAGCACAAGCACTCGTCCAGGTTTGGTGGCTGACTCCGCTCGCTGGAATTTTTACCGGCTGGATCTGTTACGTAATGTATCCCTGGTGCGTATCGACTCCCGGCCGGTGACACTGCGGTCTGAAGGCACAGCAAATTTCACTCCACAAGAGATCAGCAGACCTTTTTGGTGTATCTGAGCGCAGGATTGTAACCGGTGAACGTGAACCTCAATGCCCTGGCAAATGCTTTCACGCTTCCGCTTCCTTCCACTGCCATTCCGCGTATCTCTTCCTCAGCTCCGACTTCAGCAGCTTTCCCGTGGAAGTATGCGGAAGCTCATTTACAAAGACAACATCATCCGGCAACTGCCATTTGGCGAATTTCCCGGCCAGAAATTCCCGCAGTTCGTCTGCGTTGGCCCTGGCTCCTTCTTTCAGTACCACCACGGCCAGCGGGCGCTCCTGCCATTTGAGGTGACGCACGCCAACCACGCCGGCTTCCTTCACCGCGGGATGGCCCATGAGCGCGTTTTCTACGTCCACTGAGCTGATCCACTCGCCGCCGGACTTGATCATGTCTTTGCTGCGGTCCACCAGCTTCACGCAGCCGTCAGGGTCAATGGTCGCCACGTCGCCGGTGCGGAACCAGCCGTCTTCACTCCAGCGGCTTTCCGTTCCGGGTGAGTTGAAGTAGCTTTCCGCCACCCATGGCCCGCGGACTTCCAACTCGCCCATGGTCTGGCCGTCCCATGGTGCTTCTCCCTTGTCGTTGACCACTCGTACATCCACCAGCGGAGAAGGCCAGCCCTGCTTGCAACGCTGCGCGTATTGCCGCTCTTCCGGCCAGTTGAGCATTTCAGGCTTCAGGCGCATGGTGGTGCCGAGCGGGGAAGTTTCCGTCATGCCCCAGGCGTGGATCAAATGGAAGCCGTGCCGGTCCAGGCCACGCATCAGCGCTTCGGGCGGCGCGGTGCCTCCGCACAAAATTCGGATATCGTGCGCCGGCCGCCAGCCGGGGCCGCGCTTCTCCAGGGCCGCAAGCACCGGAAGCCATACGGTGGGGACGGCGCAACTCATGGTGACACCTTCTTTATCGATCAGCTCCAGCAGGCTGTCGGCATCCAGGTGCGGCCCGGGCAGGACGAATTTTGCGCCGACCAGCGCCGCTGTGTACGGCAATCCCCAGCCATTGGCATGAAACATGGGAGAGCCCAGCAAGGCCACGTCATGCTGGGAGAGGCCGCAGCAATCCGGCAGCGCCTGCACCAGGCTGTGCAGCACCTCGGAACGATGGGAATAGATCACGCCCTTGGGATTGCCCGTGGTGCCGGACGTGTAGCACATGGCCGCGCCATCGTTTTCACTGATATCGGGATATTTGAACTTTCCGCTCGCCTGCTTCAGCCAGTCTTCATAATTCTCATAGTCGGGCGACACAGGCTGGCCGCAATGCGGGACCACAAAGATGCGCTCGAACTTAACCTTCGCTTTGAACTTGTCCAGCACGGGCAGGAGCACGTCATCGACAATCAGAAGGCGGTCCTGGGCGTGGTTGGCGATCCAGGCGATTTCGTCCGGATGCAGCCGCAGGTTCAGCGCGTGCAGGATTCCGCCCATCGCAGGAACTCCGTAATGAATTTCCAGATGGGTATGGTGGTTCCACATGAGCGTGGCCACGCGATCGCCCTTCCTGATCCCGGCCGATTGCAGGCACTCCGCCAGGCGCCGCGCCCGCTGATAAACACCTCGCCAGGTAGTGCGATGGATGCTGCGGTCCGGCAGTCGCGAAATGACCTCAACATTGCCAAAATACTTCTCCACGCGCTCCAGTACCGAAACCAGAGTCAGCGGCGTGTTCATCATGGTTTGCATCAGGAAAGCTCCGTGTGGCGGGATTGTATACCAGCGGGCCTGCCGCTATCGCCGGTTTTCGAGCGCAGGTAACGGCGCAGAGACGAGTTTGCTCGTTACGCAAGCATGCCAGTTTGTGAAGGTTCCTTAGGCGGCGCTCCGTTCACCGGCTGTTCTTCTGTGAGCCTTCTTCGCCCGGCCAGCCCTGATCTGCATGATTTGTCTTCTCAGGTCTGCATTCTCGGCTTCCAGGAGTTTGATCCGGATTTGCAGCCTGCTTAACAGATCCTGCGGTCTAGCGTGGGTCTTGATCAGCCATTCGTCGATTTCAGTGGTATTCGCAACCACGGATGCTCCCGCGCGAGCTGAGGGCCTGTGGACAGGAAGCCCGGCCCTCTCCCAGCGCTGCACCGTGCGCACGCCACGGCGCATGTGATTGGCAATCTCCTTCCAGCCGTTGAGGATCAACTCTGATGGCGGCCGGGCGTGAGTGTCATGCATGCATCGAGGGATGCCCTGTACGCGACCTCAGTTGGCTTGTGTTACGCGGCCGCGGAAGTACCATGTTGGTCACACTTTCAGGAATTTAATGCATTGCTATTTCTATCTAAATGCATTAGCTTTCCGGCAACAATTTTCTACAAATCAACAAGAGAGGGTGCAATGTTCTGCGTTAACTGCGGAGCTTCACAACCAGACAATACAGATTTGTGTTCCAACTGCGGACGCCCGGCGCACGGACCTGCTCAACCCGGCGCGCCGTCACAAGTGAGACCCGCGTCGCCTGCCGCCGGCGCTCAGCCTGCTCCTGCTCCGCCGAGCATACCGCCGGCGTCAGCGCCTGTTCCGAGTTCTCCGTGGCTGAACACTCCTCCCATGCGGCAGCCCGGGCAGCAACCGATCTATCAGGGAGAGCCACAGACCGACGGCAAGGCCACCGGGAGCCTGATCCTGGGAATCCTGTCACTGCTATGCTTCTCGTTTTTTGCCGGCATACCGGCGATCATCCTGGGACATATATCACGCAAGAATATCCGGCAAAGCATGGGACGGCTCAAGGGTGACGGTATGGCGCTGGCCGGGTTGATCATGGGATACATCAGCATTGCTTTTATTCCTGTACTGCTGATCATTGCCGCAATCGTCATTCCCAACCTGCTGCGAGCCAAGCTGGCCGCGAACGATGCGGCGGCCGCATCCGTAATGCGTACGATCAATACCGCCCAGGTCTCCTATAAGACCAGCTATCCCAACAGGGGTTACGCCCGTGATCTATCCACGCTTGGTTCCGGCGGCGCCGCGGAGTGCGGAACCCCAACTGAAAATGCGGCTTGTCTGATTGACGCAAGCGTGACCCGTGGGGAAAGATACGGGTATCACTTCTCGATGACCGCAGTTTGTGGCGATGATAATGCCTGCACGGACTACCTGGCTGTGGCCACTCCGGTTGTCCTGAACTCTACCGGAACAAGGAGCTTCTGTTCGACTTCAGATGCGGTGATCCACTCCATGCGCGGCGCGGTTTTTGCGCCCAGCACGCCCGATGAATGCCAGGCGTGGCCGGCTTTGTAGCCATCCTGATGCAGTTGTCAAACACACACAAGCAGAAAGGGCCCGTGACTTTTCACCGGGCCCTTTAACTGCTACAGGTTACTTTGATTCTTGCGCCGGCTTCACCCCAACCAGTTCTACATCCATAATCAGGGTTGCGTTTGGAGGAATCACCGGTGGAGCGCCCCTGGAACCGTACGCCGCTGAGGAGGGAATTCGCAACTGGCGTTTGCCACCGACTCTCATCCCCACCATACCCTCGTCCCAGCCCTTGATCTGCCGGCCATTTCCGATGGTGAGCTCGAGCGGGACGTCGGGGTCATCCTTGGCGCCAAATTTCTTTCCGTCCGCCAGCCAGCCGACATAGAGGATTGAGACGGTTGTTCCTTTGGTTGCTTCCTCTCCTTTTCCTACCTTGATATCCCAGTACTCGGCGCCGGAAGGCGTTTTGTGCGGAGGTCCGGTCACCTTGCTCGGAGCCGCCCCCGGAGTCGAGATCGGCCCTGCCTTTTTGTGCCTGGTCATCCGGGTAGTGTGTTTCGCGGGCTTTCTTGTTTGCGCGCCCATCCACACTGTGGCGGCCAACAACATACTTGTTACGACAAATCGGCGCATCTGGCTCCTTGATCAAAGATGGAAGCTGGAAGATCACATATTGAAGCTGGCAAAGACAATCAGGGAATATTCCAAGTCAAATCATAGCCGAGCCAGATGACACGGGCAATCAAAGCGCCTGATTCGCAAACAATTCAGCGCGAATCTTACCATCCCGGAAGCAGGCTGAATTGCCGGGTCCTTTTGCGCGGCCGATCTTGGGGTTCCCTCCGGAGCAGGCGGGGTTCACCCTAATCTTTGGACCTTGTTCTCACGTTACGTGGACTCCAGCCGGTTCCGCGCTTACGATTCGCACCATGAAGCCCGTAAGTACCCTCTGGGCATGAAGGTGTTGAACATGCGCCGATCGTCGTTTCCCTTAAGCAGAGACTCTGCCCGGATGTTGAGCGGAGCCGCCGGCCTGCTGGCTGGATTCTCGGCCGCTTCTTTGCCGTTCCTCGTCGTTGACGGCCCCGCAGCACGATGGTTCGTTTCCAGGACCTTCGCGGTTCCGGTTCTCATGCTGGGGCTTGGCGTGCTTGCCTTGGCGTTGCTTCGATTTGCATTGATGAGAGATGACGGCCTCGAATACGCTCCTCTACACCGTTCGCAAAGCCGCCGAATTGCTGATCGCGAAAGCTGAGCTGTTGTCCTTTACCTTGACCGCCCGGTTATCCTGCTGCCTGACGTTTGACCTGGCCGCTCCACCCCGCCACGGCAGATTTGACCATTTCACGCAGCCAGCGGTTGGCCCAGTCTCGTTCCGAGCTCTCATGCCAGTACATCTGAAGCTCCAGACGCGGAAGCGTCTTGACGGGAAAAGGGTAAAGGCGATTGCCAAAGCGGGGGTTGAGAAGGGTGGCGTAGCGTTCCGGCATGGTCAGCAGCATGTCCGTTTTCCTGACGACCTCGCAGGCGGCAAAGTAGTGCTGGCATCGCAGGAACACGCGACGGCTCTTGCCGCAGCGGTTCAGCTCGATATCCACAAGGCTGGGGCCGTGCCGGCGGGAAGAAACCAGAATGTGGTCCTGTGCGAGGTAGGTCTCCAGATTCAGCCCGCCTTTAATTGCCGGATGACCTGACCTGGCCACAACCACAATGCGCTCCGAGTACAGCGGCTGCTGAAGGATGTTGTCGCCGACGCTCATGGGCACGTCCACGGCAAGATCGAGCGAACCACTCGCCAGTTCAGCCGGAATGTCCTTGCGCTTGACCCGGTGCGTGGTGATGGAGATTTCCGGCGCGGACTGGCGGAGAGATTTGATCAGGCTGGGCAGCGCCAGGGCCTCCAGGTGTTCCCAGAAAGCGACCTGAAAGTTGCGGCGGAGATGGGCGAGATCGAAATTGCGGTTTTCGTAAAGGCTGACCTCAATGGTCTGCAGGGCGCGGCGCACGTCGCCAATGATGTTCCGTGTAAACGGCGTGGGCACCATTCTGGAGCCGTTGCGCATAAATAGAGGATCATTGAGCAGGTCGCGAAGGCGCTTCAGCGCATGGCTGATGGCGGGCTGCGTCAGATTGAGCTCGTGGCCCGCGCGTGTCAGGTTGCCCTCGCGATAGATCGCTTCGAGCACAACAAACAGATTGAGGTCGATCCGGTTCAGATGCACGGGCGTAATGTTACACCATGCAGAGGATTCATTTGCTGCATTTTCTGCGGCGGCACTAGGCTGGTTTCCAGGAAGAGGCTGATCCATGACGCAAGTGCAGACGGTGCGAGGCGCCGTTGGTGCTGAAAAGCTGGGAGCTACGCTGATGCACGAACACATTTTCGTGCTCGATAGCGAAGTGCTCGCGAATTATCCCAAGGAATGGGGAAGCGAGGAAAAGCGCATTGCTGACGCCGTAGTCCGGCTCAATGAGCTGCACGCCAGCGGCGTAAACACGATTGTTGACCTCACCGTGATTGGGCTTGGCCGCTATATCCCGCGAATCGTTGAAATTGCCCGCCAAACCGCCATCAACATCATTGTCGCCACGGGAATTTACACTTACAACGACGTGCCTTTCTATTTCCGCCTGCGCGGGCCGGGAACCGTGCTGGGCGGCCCGGAGTTGATGGCCGATATGTTTGTCCAGGACATAACGGAAGGCATTGCCGGAACCGGAGTAAAGGCCGGAATGCTGAAATGCGCCACCGATGAACCGGGCGTGACCCCGGGAGTGGAGCGTGTGTTGCGCGCCACCGCGCTGGCGCACCGGCGCACAGGAACGCCCATCTCCACGCACACACACGCGCAGAGCAAGTCGGGGCTGGCGCAGCAGAAGATATTCCGCGAAGAGGGTGTAGATCTCTCCCGCGTTGTCATTGGCCACTGCGGCGATACCACCGACCTCAAGTATCTGGAGGAGCTGATAACTAACGGATCCTATATCGGCATGGACCGTTTCGGACTCGACAGCATTCTTTCCTTCGAAGACCGCGTCAACACAGTGGCGGAAATGTGCCGGCGCGGACATGCAGGCAAGATGGTGCTATCGCACGATGCGGCGTGTTTTATGCACTGGCTGCCGGAAGCTGTTTTGCCGGCTGTCCTGCCTCGCTGGCATTATCTTCATATTCACAACGATGTCATCCCGGCCCTTAAGCAAAAAGGCGTGACGGAAGATCAATTGCGCCAGATGCTGATCGAGAACCCGCGGCGCATCTTCGAAAAACAAGGGGCATACTGAGCGACCTCAGCATGCCCCCGGATGAACCACGCGCACCTCTCCTTTGCCTGAATATTAGAACGACACCGCCATCCCGAACTGCACCTGCCTCGGCGTGTACGGCACATTGCCCGGCGAATAGAACAACGGGCTGGTTAACTGGTCCACGCTGGTGGGCTTTACGCCCTCGATTCCCTTATAAGGACCGGCGCCCAAGGTTCCGCCATTGGGTAGCGCGATCGTGGGATCAGAGTTGAAGGTGTCATTGACGTGATTAAGATTTGCCCGGTTCAGCAGGTTCACGGCTTGAACGCTGAAGTCGAGCCGCGTATTTTCGCTGTTCAGCTTGATGCTTTTGCTCAGTCGCATATCAAAGCTGTAGAACGGCATGGTGCGGTCTGAGTTGCGGCGCTCGGCAAACGGCATGGCGAAATTGAAGTCTTCGAGAGTGCCGGGCGTGAGATTGGGCCCGTTCACGAACGCCAACCCCGGCGTGCGCAGTGAGAATGGCGTCCCGCTCTGTAGCGTGACCACGGGAGCCAGAGTGATATCGCCAAGGACCTTGCTGATGAATCCGCTACCAACCTCATGGGGAGTGGTGTAAACCGCGTTGGCGACAAAATTGTGGGGGACATCGAAGGCGGAAATTGCGCGGTAGTCGCCGAGCCTTGTGGGCCGGAACCAGTCCTGGAAGCTGGCAAAGTCCAGATAGTTGTCAATCGTCTTGCTGAAGGTGTAATTGATCTGGAACTGCAGGTGGTTGGTGAAGCGGCGGGTCAGTGACGCAGTGAGGCCGTGATAGATCGAGCTTCCGATGGAAGAGTACGTGACCACCTGCGGATGAAATGCCGTTCCGGCCGCGGGGCCTGCCGTAATGATCTGGTTGGGCGCATAGCACGGACCAATGAACGGATCCACAACTTCTGCCGGATTACAGGGCGCTTCATGGAACCCGGTTTCCACCGGCATCTGCATGTGGACGCCGTGATACATGTTGTATCCGAGCTCGAGAGAAAGATTTGATGCCAACTGGCGGTCAATGCTGAGACTGGCCTGAACACTGTAGGGGTATTTATAGTTCTTCTGGACTCCGTACAAAATGCTGCCCGGAGAGCCGGCGGTGCTCAAATCGAGGGTGCCGAAGCTGGCGCCAAAGACCTGGGTCGGCGTCAACGTACCCAGCGGCAGAGTGCCGGGTGTAATCCCCGCTGCGGGGCTGCCCAAAACTCCCTGCAACCAGATGGCTGCGGGAATCGGGTCAGTCAGCGAGAGATAGGAAGAAACCTCATTCACGTAACGTCCGCTTCCGTCCAGCAGTGACGCGTAAGAGGGAATCAGCAAATCGATTGGAGAGGCAAAAATGCCGCTGCCGCCGCGAACCACGGTCTTGCCGTCGCCCGTCGCGTCCCAGGAGAATCCCAGGCGCGGTGAGGCATAAACCTGCGCATCCAGCGGACTCGGTTCGCCGTCGTAATCGAGACGCGTGCCATAATTCAGCGTTAACTTGTGGGTCACTCTCCAGGTATCCTGAACGAAGCTTCCAAAGTAGTGTCCCCAGCCCTGCCATTTTGGATTGCCGGCGCCCATCTTGAATTCAATCGGAGCGCCGATATCGAATGACTGAGCGGCGCTGAAGTTGGTTGAAGCCGGGCCCGTGACGGGGTATCCGTTTTGCAGGTTGAAGGTGGCAACAGCAATCTGCTCAGGAGAACCGTTGGGAAATGGAGTAATGATGGGCAGAGCGCCGTCAAGAAAATCGAATTCGCCGGAGAACCAGAGATTATCCTGAACGTGGTAATTGGCCGCGCGATAAGACGCACCAAACTTGAAGGTGTGATTACCTTTGGTCCAGGTGACATTGTCTTCAAACTGGTAGCGGTTCTGGTGCGCGGAGTAGGGATAGCCCAGGTTATTCCCGAAGAAGCCCAGTTCGCCAAGCGTAATAAATGAGCCTTGCGAGCCGGGGCTGGTGAAGAAAGCTGTCGACCTGTTCCAGGGGACTACCTGTACCAGCGCCTGATTGACCAGTTCAGGGCTGATGATGCGGGTCCAGTTGGTGAGAATGCTGTAGTCGCGAGTAATCAGGTTGGGCGAGGCGGTAGTGGCCTGTCCGGGATAGTCGGACAGCAGGTCATCGTGTGACAAGCCGAAACGGGCGCTGAATGAGTCGCGCTCATTGGGGTGGAAGTCAAGCCGTGTCACCCAGTTGTTGTTTCTCGTCTTCACGTTGTCAAACGCGCCGTTATAAGGAGCCATGAGTGCCTGGAACAGGGGATTGTTTGCCGGCACCAGCACGGCTTGCAATTCAGCCGCGGCCAGTGCGGCGTTGCCTCCGGAGGCGGCAAGCGCGTTCAGATAGCAGACCTGGCTGGGCGCCGGTCCCAGGGCTACCGGACAATTTGTGCTCTGCCCGTTCAGTCCAAGAGCTTCGCTCGTGTGCAGCAGATCGTTCACCAGCGGCACGTCGCTCTTCTGGTACTCATACGACGTAAAGATGAAGAGTTTGTCCTTGGCCAGCGGACCGCCGATGGAACCGCCCGTAAAAAAGTTCTGGCTGTAGGGATTGTGGATTCCGAGCAGGCCGTTGAAAAAACTCTGCGCTGAAGTGTTGCGATCACCGAAATAGCCAAAGACATCGCCATGCACATGGTTGGTTCCGCTCTTGGTGACAATATTGATGGCGCTTCCGGTGGTGAAGCCGAACTCCGGCGCAAACGAACTGCGATTGACCTGGAACTCCTGGATGGAGTCGATCGGGATGGTGGCCACTCTGTACTGGCCGGTTCCGTATTCGTTTTCACCGCCGTCAATCGTGGAAAGATTGTTGCGTCCGTTGCTGCCTCCGATGGAAAAGCCGGTGGTGAAGAAGCCGGTAAAGCCGGGCTGCGCAGCGCGCGGGCCGGAATCAGAGTTGGTGACTCCGGGAAGCGTGTAGACGGCCTGGGTGAAATTCCGGTTCAGATTGGGGAGAGATTCCACCTGGTTCTGATTGATCGCGTTGGCCTGCTGCGTCTGGTCCACCTGGATCAGCGGCGCTTCGGTGGTGACTTCCACTATTTCATTCGCGCTGCCGACTTTAAGATGGACATCGTACGGCACGCTTTGGCCGACCATCAGCACCATATTCTTGTTGAGCACCTTGCCGAATCCCGCCGCTTGCACCTCAACCTGATATGTTCCGGGCCGCAATGCGGGAACCTCATAAGAGCCGTCAGGGCCGGTCTTGACGGTCTTGGTCAAGCCCGTGTCGGGATTAGTGACGGTGACCGTGGCGGACGGAACAACGGAACCACTCGGGTCATAGACAGTGCCGCGCAACGTTGCCGTTGCGTACCCTACCTGCGCCAAAGCGGGCAGCGATGCCGCGAATACAATGAGCAGAACGCCTGTCAGTGCGCTCAAGATTTTCCGGCCGCATTTACCGGCCTGGCCAGAACCAAGACGTGACCTCTCCGTGATGTTCCGTTGCATGGGGGACCAGCCTCCTAAAATCGACCGAGGGTAGTCCTGTTTCATGAATTCATCAAATGAATTCAATTGATGGAGAACCATGACTGGAGAGAATGGATCCGTCACGCGCCTTCCACTCCTTTCCGGTGTAAACTCCAATGTTTTGGCCTCGAGGGACAACATGGATTTTGCTTTCAGCAACAAAGTCAAAGACCTTCAGCGCCGATTGCTGGCGTTCATGGACGAGTACATTTACCCGAACGAAAAACGGCTTTCAGATGAGGTCAACCGCAACCGCTGGTCGCCCGCTCCGGTGATTGAAGAGCTGAAGCCCAAGGCGCGCGCGGCCGGGCTGTGGAACCTCTTTTTACCCGAGAGCGAATTCGGAGCAGGGCTCACCAACCTGGAATACGCGCCCTTGTGCGAGATCATGGGACGCAGTCCGCTGGCGCCTGAAGTGTTCAACTGCTCGGCGCCCGATACCGGCAACATGGAAGTCATCGCCCGCTATGGCTCCGCGGAGCAGAAAGAGCGCTGGCTGAAGCCGTTGCTGGCGGGTGAGATACGCTCCTGCTTTGCCATGACGGAGCCCGCCGTTGCTTCGTCCGACGCAACCAACATTGAGGCCAGCATCCGGCGCGACGGAAATGATTACGTCATCAACGGGCGCAAATGGTGGGCGTCCGGCGCCGGCGATCCGCGCTGCAAGGTTGCCATCTTCATGGGCAAGACTGATCCCAACGCCCACCGCTACCAGCAGCAATCCATGATT
>JBLMYN010000339.1:0-22192 GCA_050258305.1 Actinomycetota bacterium | reverse complement strand
TGCGACGTCATATGCCCGATGAAACGTGGAGAGCCCGTCCGAGTGGCATGCTCGACCATTTTGATTCGGAGATCGCTCAAATACTCGATGACGTTCTGCGGCTCAGCAGGAATTGCGCTCTCCGTGAAGGTGGCGGCGAGATTGTTGTACGGCATTTCCGAACTGAAACGCTCGGCCCCGTAAAAAGCCCGAACCATGCCGGCTATGCTGGCCTCCATTTCCATGTCAGCTTTTGCCGCCGCCTCGCCGACCGGAAACAATTCCAGAATTTTTTCCTCGATTCCTGTTTCGTTGGCAGGCTTAACGTCAAGAATGGATCCCAGAAGATTCATAGAACTCCAGAGTGTTGCAATTGCTTGCTGATCAATCCGCCCGGTTCTGATCGAAGCCTTCGACCGTCCGAAGAAGTTCGGCGATTCTGGTTTCACTGGCGTCGGCCAGCATGGATTCCTCTATCTTTTCCGCCAGAGCAGAAATGGAAGGAAAATTGAAAAAGTCGCGCAGGGTCATGGTGATAGAGAATTGCCTCTGGATCCTCGCGATCACTTTGGCAGCGAGAAGTGAGTGACCGCCCATTTCGAAAAAGCTTGCACTCCGGCCGCATACCCGTCGGTTCAGAACTTCCTCGAATATTCCTGCCAGAGTCGATTCGAGCGGCGTTTGTGGCAAGTCCGCCGCGCCGGTCTCTTGCGGCACGGCGCTCAGCATGGCCACTATCTTGATACGATCAGCTTTGCCGTTCGGCAGGTAAGGCAGGTCATTGCATACGATCCAGTGAGATGGAAGCATGTAGTCAGGCAGGTGCTTGCTGAGAAACCCGATCAGAGCCGATGGGGAGAGATCAGCCGGTTCTACCGATGCCGGAAGCCGTAGAACGTGAGCGCAAGCAGTTCTGCCCAGGTCGCCTGCCCGTGCGTATACGTTGTAAAGTGCAGTACCCGCAAGCCGCTCCGGACGCCGCATCTCAACCTCGAAGCCGTGATCTCGCAGCAAGCCTACAAAATGCTGGAGACGCCCGTCTGTATTCTCGACTTCGGCAACGATTTGTCTGATTTTTTTCCAGTCATCTGGTTCAATTCCGAGCAGCACATCGAGCTCGCTCCGCTCCACATCGATTTTCAACAGATCGATGCACGACACACCGGTTTCTCTGATGCTCTCAGAAAGGGTCTTCACAGGCAATTCGAGCACGCGCGATTCGAATCTACCCGCGGTCAGATCGTCAATGATCTCCCGCGGCAGACCAGTCTCGTCGTTATCTGCCGCCGTGCGAAAGATCTCCTCATCAGCGTCCCTATGCGGGTAAAAGCCGGAGAGCACGGACGCACGGGAATAATATGCAAACTGCAGCGTTCCATTTGCCTTCGAAATGCCATACGGGAACAGATGTGTATTCCCGTTGTAGATCTCCGCGTTGGAACTCAGCAGCGCGAACATTGCCGGGTTCGGTTCGAAAGCATAAATCCTCGCCCCCGGATGCGCGAGGCGCAACCAGGTGGTGAACATGCCGATGTTGGCGCCGATGTCGAATATGCAATCGCCATTCTTAATCTCAATGCCTGCTTCGGTGTAGGTTTCGTCCTCAAAGATCTCCTTGAACTGAAAATCTGTCTCGCTCTTATGGTGATGCCGCAACCTCAGGCCGTTGGGAAGTTGATAACAATCGGTGGCTGTCAAAGCAACCTGACGAGCCGTGGGAACTATGCAGGCGCCAATCTGGGTCTCGCCACTTGCATTGGTGCAGGTCAGAACCAGCGCCTGTTTTATTGCTTCGTGTTGCTCCAAAGCACCGGCAATCTCAGTGAGGTCGATCCTGTGCCCGCGAATTTTCACCTGCTGATCGCGCCGGCCCCAATATTCGAGCTCACCAGTGGGACGATATCGGCCCCAATCCCCTGTCCGGTAGAGTCGGCTCGCATTGCCGTCGAATGGGTTGGGCACGAACCGCTCGGCCGTGGCGGCCGGGGATCGCAGATAACCTCTGGAGAGGCCCGCACCGCTTGCATAAATCTCGCCCACAACCCCCACAGGCGCACGTTTCATCCACCGGTCGAGCACGTACACCGACGTGTTGGCAATAGGCCTTCCTATCCCCGCACGGCCGACATGTTCCGGATTCTCCGTCGTATCGGAGCAGGTTACATCCGCAGACACTTCAGATGAACCATAAAGGTTCAAGAGCATACGACCTGTCAGTTTCTGATGAAACATATGCAACAGACTGACTGGCAGTTCTTCGCCACTGACGATCCAGGTTTTCAGGTAGCGCAACCGCCGTTCACAATCCGGATATTCCAACACCGATTTCAACAACGATGGGACCATCACAATCCGTGTCACCTGCTCGCGTTCAAGGAGTTCTATGAGGCTGCCCGTATCTCTGCGAACGTCTTCGGGAACGATCACAAGCCGGATGCCAGCCAGCAGCGGTCCCCAGATTTCCCACGCTGCATCCACGAACCCTAACGACGTTTTCTGGCAGCAGATCTCTTCAGAAGAGAAAGGACACTGTTTCCACATCCATGCAAGGCGATTGACTGCGGCCCTGTGCGTATTCATGACGCCTTTGGGTACTCCGGTCGACCCGGATGTGTAAATGACATATGCCAGGTTGTCGCCATGCACAGGTATATTTCGCCTCAGAGAGGCATCGCTTTGACTCGTAATTGCCAAATCGCTGAGATCGACAATATGGACATCGTTCAGTCTGCTTTCTTTACCGCGTGTGCCGTTCGTGATTACGAACTTTACGCCGGCATCTTTCACCATGTATCGCAATCTCTCTGCGGGATAGCTCACGTCCAGGGGCAGATAGGCTGCGCCGGATTTCAACACCCCTAGAAGCGTAACGATTAATTCGGGGCTGTGTTCAACAGCGACACCTACGATCGCCTCCGGGCCAATATCCAGGCTTTGCAAGTAACGCACCAGCTGATTCGAGCGGCGGTCCAAGTCGTGATAGGTCCATTGCTCGCCCTGATAAAGCAACGCCACACTTTCAGGAGTCAGCGCAGCCCGTTCTTGGAAGAGCTCAGCAAGGCTTTTTTCTGTTTCTTCATCCGTCCTGCCCTGGCTCATTTCCATGAACCGGTCTTGATCGGCGGCATCAAAAAGGCCGATTTCCGAAACTCTGCGCGCCGGCTCGGCCGCAATCGCTTCAAGGAGATTGCCCAAGTGGCGTACCATCTGGCAAATCATCCTTTCGGAAAAGAGGGCTGTACGGTATTCCATTGCGCCGGTAAAACTGTCAGCCTCTTCGCCCATATATAACGTGATTTCATATGGCGATGAGACATTCTCCCTGTCCACGTCCACAGCTTCCAAATGAAGGCGCCCCAGGGAAGCTGAAAGGGTCGAAGCATTCTCCAGCATGAAGATGACCTGGAAAAGCGGGTTGCGGTTGGGGAGTCGCTGGGGTTGCAGGAACTCAACCAGCTTTTCGAACGGTACGGTCTGATGAGCAAATGCGCCTAATACGGCAGCCTTTACCTGCTTCAGAAACGCCAGGAAAGTCGGCTCGCAAGTCAAATCAGCGCGAATCGCCACGGCATTTACGAAGAAGCCAATGAGCTTTTCTGTTGCTGGATGGGTGCGCCCGGAAATGGGTGTGCCCACAACAAGATCGTCCTGGCCTGTGTAACGGGCGAGCAAAACCTGGAATGCCGCAAGGAGCAGCATGAACATGGTGACGCCCTCACGGCGTGCCAGCATCGTCAGTTCATTCCGCAGACGGACGGGCAGCACAAAGTGAAGTCGTGAGACCGCAGTGTTGTTGTGTGCCAGATCGCTTCCATATTCGAACGGAAGATCAAGCGCGATCGGGGCTCCTTCCAGGCGCTCTTTCCAGTATGCAACCTCTGCGTCGATGCTCTCTCCTTCAAGGACCATGTTCTGCCAGCCGGCATAATCCGCATACTGGACAGGAAACTCCGGCAACGATGGCGACTGCCGGCCAGTGATTGTCTTGTACCAGTGCCCCATCTCTTCGAGGAGCAGGATTCTCGACCAGCCGTCACTGACAATATGGTGCATCGTCACAACCAGAATGTGCTCCTCTGGCTTAAGCTTCAAAAGGTGGGCGCGGATGAGCTGGTCAGTTTCCAGCTTGAAAGGAAGGCTTGCCTCCGTTCTCATCCACTGCTGGCTAACCGCGTTCTTTTCTTCTTCAGCGAGGTGCGATACGTCCATGACTGGGATGGTCAACGGGCCATGCGGCCGCACCACTATATAAGGAAGACCATCCGCTCCAGCCGCATAGTTGGTCTGCAGCACTTCGTGGCGCTCGATTACGGTCTGCAAGCTCCGGGTCAGCGAGGCAATATCCAGAGGACCGCATAAGCGAATAGCAGTAGGTACGTTGTAAAAGGCGTTACCGTCCTTGAGACGGTCCAGAAACCAAAGCTTCTTTTGAGCAAAGGAAGCCGGAAGGTTCTGACGATCGCCGCTTAGACGCGGGATTGCCGTCCCACCGAAGGCCATGCGCCGGCGTTGCCGCAGCTTCTCAAGAACCAGGGTCTTTTTGTCTGGAGAGAGGTTTCGTACCATCTCCCGTAAGGCGCTCATAGCTGTAATCTGACTTTCTAATTATCTTGTTGTACCGGCTGGACCAATGTGGATGCGTGGGTGCCGTTGGACAGGCGGTCTACCTCATCGAGCACTTCCGCCAATACATCATCGCCGCTGGCCTCCGCCTGCGCATCCTCGATGACGAGGGAAAGACGCGCGATCGTGGGATTCTCGAACAGGGCGGCCAGAGGGATCTCAACATCAAATACATTCTGGATGCGTGCCATCAATCGGGTGGCCAGCAAGGAGTGGCCTCCCAGGGCGAAGAAGTCATCATCCACACCGAGTCGCTCCATTCCCAGCAGCTCGCTCCAAACGGCGCTCAGCAGCTTTTCTGTCTCTGTCGAAGCATCCCGGAATGCAACTTGTGTCGACCGTTGCCTCTCCGGGACGGGGAGAGCCTTGCGATCCACCTTGCCGTTATAGGTACGCGGCAAAGAGTCCAATCGCAAAATGTTGGCAGGGATCAAATTTTCGGGAAGGCGGTTCAGTAGCTCACTGCGCACTGCGTCAATCTGCAACTCAGGTGCGGCGGCGATGTACGCGGTGAGGTACAGCTCGTCATTCCTGTCGTGAGCAAACACAACCACGGCATCGCTGACGCCCGCACATGCCCGCAGAGCATTTTCAATTTCTCCCAGTTCGACCCGCATGCCACGTATCTTCACCTGGAAATCAGTTCGGCCCAGAAACTCAAACGTTCCATCCTGAAGCATTCTCCCCATGTCACCTGTCCGGTACACAATGTCTTCGGGATCGTTGCTGAACGGATTGGGCACAAATACCTGACGGGTTAGTTCCGGTTGTTTGTAATAGCCGAGAGAAGAATACGGCGTGCGAATATAGATTTCTCCCGCAAAATTGGGCGGACACACCTTTCCTTCGGGACTTATGATCAGCGCCCGCGCGCCTTCGATGGGCTTGCCGATGGGAACTGATCTTCTGTCCGCATCAGCTCGGCTGACACGATGAAAGAATTTCACCATCGTAGTTTCACTGGGACCGTACAGGTTCACTAGTTGAATTCGATCATCGAAGATATCCATCCATTTTTTAACGTCTGCAGGCGACAAAGCTTCGCCGGCCAGCAGCACATATTTGAGTGCCTGAAACTGTTCGCCGTGGACTCCCCCATTGATCAGCATTCGAAAGAGTGACGGAACACAGTGGATGAGTTCTATTTTTTTCTCGTCAATCCAACCGATCAGCCGGGGCGCATCGATCATCATTTCAGCGTTGGTTGGAATACAAATGGTGCCGCCCGTATACAACGGCAGTAATACATCCCTGAGAAAGGCATCAAAAGCGGAGTGCGTGAACTGGCTCACGCGAAAGCCCTCGGCAACATTGAAGGTTTTTGCTTCCCAGGCAATAAAATGGTCGACGCTCTTGCTGCGCCCAGCGATTGCCTTGGGGGTGCCGGTGGATCCGGAAGTGAAATACAGATAGCACATATCATCCGGCCCAAGCGCGCTCGCTCGTTCCTCAATACATTTGAAATCGACGGGCCGCTGATGACTGCCATGCTCGATGGTAATGATTCTTTGCGCCGGAAAAGCTTCTGTTATTGCTCCCGCCGCTTCTGCAATTGCGGCGTCGGTTAGCACCCACTGCGGCTCAACCGACGAGATCATGGCCTTCAGCCGGGTCGCAGGGTTATTTACATCCAGCGGAACAAACACGCAACCGGCCTTCCAGATCGCCAGAACCGCGGGAATTGCGTCGAAGTTATTCCTCAGCGCAACAGCAATGAGGTCTCCAATGTGTGCTCCCAATGCAACCAGAGTCGTTGCGAGCCGGCCGGACAATTCATCCAGCTGACGATAGGAAATTCGCTGGTTTTGCCACTCGATGGCTGTGTTGTGGCCAAAGCGGCTGACCGCTTCGGCAAAGGCGGCCATAGGGCTGCATCTGTTCATGAACAAACTCCTTGTAATGCCTGGCAATAATCAGCAATGGATCAATAACCTGAAAGGGCCATTCGTGTTCAGGAATGGAAAGCAGGTGTCGCGACACGCGGTGCAGCTCCGTACAGCCGGCTATGCACTGTTTGACGCCGTACTTCTGACATAGGTCAAAAAGAAACGGCACAAGATCGGCGGCAGCGCCGTTGCGCTTGATGCCATCATAGATCCGGTCATGCAGTTGGCGTTGGTCTGCTTCATCAGGAAAAACGACGTGAGGAGCAGCCTCGGACCAATGATCGCTTTGCTCGAAAATGTGCGTCAGCCTGGTTCCGTTAGTCGCCAGAAGCAGCGACGGCTCGTGCTGTGCCACCACCGCGTCGAGAACCACATCGATGAGGGAAACGATTTTATCTCGCCATGAGCTTTCAACGCGCGGGAGAAGATGATGGATGGTGACGCAGGCGATAACAATACGGCTTACATCACATTGATTGAGCTGCCCGAGGGCATTTTCGAGCGCTTCTACCAACACACTATCGAGGCCCCGCAGAAAAGTCTCGGTCCTGTCGGGAAATGCCGGGTCAGAATACAGTACAACGGCTGGCCCTTCCTGTTCGCTTTGTGCAATGTTGTGCTCATAAATGGAAAGAAGGAAATCGGCCGAAGCAAATGGACCAAGGCCACCGAGAATGCCAAGAGCGCGCCGCATACTGAAATCAGATCAGAACTTTTCGTTAAATCCGGCGATTTGGACCCTCGCTGCATGCTGCTCCCAGCGTTCATGGATGCTCTTCATTGAATTGAGGAACTCCAGGCTCCTCAAGACCGCATCCGCCTCTACGCCGAAGTCCACCAGACACGCAACTTCATCCACTCCGGCGGCTCTGAGACGGTCCAGCATTTGCTGGCAGCTTTCCGGAGTTCCAAACAGTCCAGCCTGCTCAAAATACCGCTCAAAAGCCTGAGCCAGAAGCTCTCGATGGTTGCCGGAAGAAGCTGCCTGCTGCGCTGGGGACGGAGTTGGGCGGCCCTCCACGGCAGAGCCACTCGACTTGCGCCACGGGATTACGTTTCCGCGCATCTCGAGCCCGGTATTTTTGAGCTGCTGCTCAACCAAGCTGAGGGAAGAAGACAAATATTCGCAAAGGGGCTCACGTACCGTTTGCCTGACCTTTTCCCGGGACTCACCCAGAAAAGTGTGGAGCATGAGCGTAACATGCCCGGTGCCCTGGTGGCCGTGCTGAGTCAATGCAGTGCGATAGAGAGCGATTTTTGTCTCGAGTTCATCGAGCGATTGTCCGAGCAGATGGGTCAACACCCCTCCACCTAATTGTCCAGCCAGTTCAAACGTATCCGGATTGCCCGAACAGGTGATCCAAATCGGCAGATCAGGCTGCACCGGACGGGGAAAAATCCTTAGGTGGATCAACTTCCCCGACCCGTTCTCGGCTGACACCTGCTCTCCCCGCCACAATTTCTGTACGTCCTGGATCGCCTCAACCATCGCTGATTTGCGCGTAGGATACCGCGATGGATAGAGTGCAAAATCATCAGCGTGCCAGCCCGATGCAAAAGAGACGTCGACTCTTCCACCGGACAGGTTGTCGACCATCGCCCACTCTTCAGCAATGCGAATGAACTGGTGGAGGGGCGCAACCACGCTTCCTGCGCGCAAACGCAGATGTGCGGTGACCGTCGCCAGCGCCGCGCTCGTGATCGCCGGGTTGGTATAGATGCCGCCAAAAGGATGGAAATGCCGTTCGGGTGTCCAGACGGCGACGAAACCATGCGTGTCGGCGTACTTCGCACCTTCCAACAACAGCCGATATTTGTCGGGCCGAACCGACGCTCCCTTGCCATCAAAATAGAACAAGCTGAAGAGCAGGGTCTTTTTTGCGTGGTGACGGGGCGGCATAGAGGGCTCTTGATCTGGGTATATGGGCTGCATGAGCCAGGCGAACTCTCAATTAAGGCTTTCGTTGAACGCGAACAGCGCCGTAGATCGTTCATCCGGAGGCAGAATGCTACCAAGCTGACGCCCGGGTTCCGCGACCATCAGTTCCAATAGCCACGTATAGCGCTGCATCATCTGCTCAATGGTTTTGGGAAAGAAGACGCCGCGATCATATTCCACAACACCTGCGAGTTCATCCTTCTCTGGTTTGAGGAACAGAGTGAGATCCAGTTTGGCAGGACCCGTCTCGGTTTCAAGCGGGGTCAGCGTGAGATCCGGAATTTCGATCTCTTTCACAGGCGCGTTCTGGTAGACAAGCAACACCTGGAAAAGCGGAGGGGCGTTGCCGCTCCGTGATGGCCGAAGATTCTGGACGAGAAGGTCGAAGGGCAATTCCTGGTGAGCGAAGGCCTTCAGTACCGTTTCGCGAGTTCTCGCCACGATTTGCTGCACAGTGGGATTGCCGGAAAGGTCAAGACGAAGCGCCAGGTGATTGAAGAAGCAGCCAATCAGCCGTTCTGTATCGATATGGCTGCGGTTCGCGATATCAATCCCGATCACCATATCTTCCTGCCCGCTATAGCTGTACAACAGCCCGGAAAGAGCGGACAACATGACAACAAATAGTGTTGTACTTTCCTCGTGGCTGAGCTTCTCCAGCTTTTCCGCGAGGAGGGCGGGTATTGAGAAGCAATACCTTCCTGCATTGTCGCCGGATGTAGAAACGCTGTCTTGCGGCAATATAAGCTTCGCTGGTGCATTTGCCAGGCTTGTTGTCCAGTAGTTCAGAAGGCCTTCGAGCGTTTCTCCCTGGAGGCGCTGACGCTGCCAGGCAGCGTAGTCGGCGTATTGAATGCGCATGTCCGGTAGATTGGGCTCCCGGCCGGCGCAATATTCCCGATATTGCGCCATCAAGTCCTCCATGAGCACTGAAAAATACCACCCATCAAACACGATATGGTGCAAGCTCAGCAGCAACAGGAATTCTTCCTCTTTCAGCTGCAAAAGCTGAGACCTGAACAAAGGGCCGCGAGACAGATCGAACGGAAAATGCGCCTCTTGGGCCATCGTGCGCTCGCATATGTGCTGCTTCTCGACCTCAGGCAGATTCTGGAGGTCGAGTACGGAAACGGGTGTGGGGATGAAAGCAAGGACTGCCTGTGTCGGCTGGCCGTTCAATGCCGGAAACACAGTACGCAACGACTCGTGACGGAGGACGAGCCCTTGCAGGCTCCGCTCAAGGGCGCACACGTTCAATTTGCCCTTAAGCAGCACTGCGTTCAGAACGTTAAAGCGGCCCCGGGAAGGTTCAAGCTGCTCCAGGAACCACAAACGCTGCTGTGAGAACGACAGCGGCAACGGGCCGGTCCGCGACACGACAGGGATCCGTTGCGTCACTTTCTGTGGAGCTGTTTCGATCTGCTTTGCAAACGCCGCAATCGTGGGAAATTCAAAAACCGCGCGCAATGGAAGATCCACGTTGAACGCATCAGAAATTCTGGAAATCAGCTGCGTGGCCAGAAGAGAATGGCCGCCGATTTCAAAAAAGTTCTGCTCCATCCAGACTCGCGGCAGATTTAGAATCTCACACCAGAGCTCGGCGAGACGCTGTTCCAAAGGCGTGCGCTGTTCCGTGAGATTTGACCCCAATTCGTGCAGGGGCTCCGGCAGAGCATCACGGTCAATTTTTGCATTGGCAGTCAGCGGCAGCGTGTCCAGGAATACGAACTGCGCTGGAATCATGTATTCAGGCAGCTTTGACCGCATAGACAGCCTTATTTCCTCGATGTTTTCCAACCTGCTGGTCCCATTGCCATTGGCAATATAGGCAACGAGGCGGGTGTTGGTAATCGCATCCTTTTTTGCGATGACCGCGGCTTCCAGGACTCCGGGACATCTCCTCAGTACGGATTCAATCTCCTTCGTCTCAATGCGGAAGCCCCGTACTTTTACCTGCTCGTCGCTTCGTGTGACAAACTGCAACGAACCGTCGGCCAACCTGCGCACCAGATCCCCTGTACGATACATCCTGCTGCCCGTTTGTGCGTTAAATGGATCTGGGATGAATCTGGCGGCGGTCCCGTCAGGGGCTTGTGCGTATCCGCGCGCCACCCCCGCACCGCCGATGTATAACTCACCTATGCAACCTGCCGGCAACAGTTGCAGGTTTTTGTCCAGTACATAGACGCGGGTATTGCTAAGCGGCATACCAAGAGGAATGTTCTCGCTCTGCTTTTCACTTTCCTGGGGTACTTGTTCGGAGTCGTCGTAGAGAGTAGTGGTGACAGTTGTTTCAGTGAGGCCATATGAACTCAGGAACCTGGAACCGGGCGCCGCAACCTGCTTCCATGTATTGAGTGTCGACCAAGGAACACTCTCACCACCGGTCATAAATGTGTGTAGACCCGCATGCGTGTGCTCGTGGTGCGCAGCGATGTCCTGAATCCATTGCCGCCAAAACCCACCCGGCAAGTCCAGAACGGTGATCTTCTGTTCCCTGCATAGTTTCAGGAGTTCCTGGTTGGATAAACGGTTCGGGGAAGGATGCAGGACGACCGCTGCTCCTGCCACCAAAGCTGGATAGAGTTGCACTGCAGATGCATCGAACGACGGAGAGGCAAACTCCAGAACGCGATCCGACGGCCCTACGCGCATTCGGCTGGCCATGGCGAGCACGAAATTGGAAAGAGACGAGTGGTTCACCATTACACCTTTGGGTAGACCGCTCGAACCCGAAGTGTAGATGATGTATGCAAGGTTGCCTCCATTTACGAACTGCTCAGGCTCCACCCTGCTCTCACACAAAATCTGGCCATCATCCCTATCAATATTGATTGCCTTAATGCCTTCCAGCACTCCGGCTGAATCCAGATATTCCCGCTCCACTTCTCGTACCAGAACCAGCTTTGCTCGTGCATCTGCCAGCATGTGCTTCAGTCGTTCGGCTGGATAATCGGTATCAAGAGGGAGATAAGCTGCGCCACATTTCAGGATCGCCAGCAATCCCAACACCAGTTCTATGCTCCGCCCCATGGCTATCCCGATTACCTGTTCCGGACCTCCCCCCTCCTTACTCAGATAGCAGGCAATTTGATTAGCCCGCTCGTTCAGCTCACGATAGGTGCAGCATATGGCTCCTTCAATTAGGGCAATGGCGTCGGGCGTGCGTGCTGCCTGTTCTGCAATCAATTGACTGAGATTCGCCGGACTTGTGCCGGCCGCGTTTTCCCCCTGCCAATCTCTTAGCAAAAGCCTCAATTCGGTACGGCTCAGCAAAGGTACTTCGCCAATTGGCATTTCCGGATCGCTCATGACCGATTCCAGAAAAGTGCCGAAGTGCTCCAACATCCGCTCTGCTGTTGCGTGCTTGAAAACATCGGTGCCGTACTCGACTGTTGCGACGAGTCCCGCACTCGTTTCAAGGAGGGAAACCACGAGGTCAAACTGCGAGACGCCGCTTTCGAGTTCAACGACTTTCCATTCCAGGCCAGGCACTTGTGGTGCGCTCATCTCGATGTTCTGCAGCATGAATAACACCTGGAACAATGCATTACGGTCCAGATCGCGGGCAAGATGCAGACGTTTTACAACTTCGTCAAAAGGAGCTGATTGATGGGAGAACGCTGCCGAGACGGTGCTCCTGGTCCGCCGCAACAGTTCATGAAAGCTGGGGTTCCCGGAAAGATCGGCCCGTATAACCAGTGTATTAACAAAGAACCCGATCAGCTGTTCAGCTTCAGAACTGTTCCGACCGGCCACCGGTGTACCAACGCAGATCTCTTCCTGTCCGGAGTACCTTGCAAGCAGTCCGTTGAAGGCTGCCAGTAGCACCATGAACCGTGTTGTTCGTTCGCGAGCGCAGATCTCGTCCAGCCTGGCTGTTGTAACGGAAGGCAGATGAAAGGTGCACCGCCGGGATTGGCCATTTCGCTGCAGCGGGCGTGAATAATCGTACGGCAGATCCAGATTTGTGGCGGCGCTTGCGAGAGTCTCGCACCAATAGTCAACGTCTCGCTTCACCGCTTCGCTTTCCACTGAGTTCCTCTGCGCCCGAGCGTAATCCAGGTATTGGATTGGCAATTCCGGCAGTGTCGATGGGCGGCCTTGCAGATCCGCAGTGTAAAAAGTGGACAATTCCCGGATGAGAAGGCCCATGGACCACGCGTCGCTTATTATGTGGTGCATCGCGAACAGGAGTTGTGACTTCGTAGCGCTGCGCCGGATCAGAATCACGCGCCACAAAGGCCCGCGTCCCAGGTCGAAAGGGCGCCGGCTTTCATCGGCTGCAATTTGAGCGCTTTTCTCTCGTGTAACTTCTTCCAGTTCGGAGGTGAGGTCCACTACCCGGACCTGCACTTTTTCAGCAGGTAACACCTGTTGAACGGGAACCCCCCGCTTTTGCGGAAACACTGTGCGCAGCGCCTGATGTCGCGCTGCAATTTTCGTAAGACTTCGTTCGAGTATCGATACTTCCAAGCTGCCGCTGATCTCGAAGCAGAATGCAAGATTGTAAAAGGCCGTTGCCGGAGCCAACTGGTCCAAAAACCATAATCTTTCTTGTCCCGATGAAAGAACCGCTGGTTCCAACGGCCGCGATTCCTCGCTGGATCTAACAGCATCCGTGGCCGCTGCCGCTCGTCTGCGATCGTCAACTTCCTGGGCGAGAGCTGCAACGGTGGAAAACTCATATATCTCTTCGAAGTCGAGCTTGATCCCGAACTGTTTTTCGATTCGGTTCAGGGCCTGCATCCCTTCCAACGAATTGCCGCCGATTTCGAAATAGTCATCTGAAAGCTTCAGGGTGTCTCGCTTCAGTATTTCTCCCCAGATTTTCGCGACGGCTTTCTGCGTCGCGGTGCCAGGTTCTGCAAGAACGCCGTACTCTTCATCTGTACTGACGTGCGCAGGATCAATTTTTTTCTCGTTAGCGACCGCGTCCTGCGGCTGCGGCACCACCCAGCATCTGGTCGGTTCAAACGGATAGGTCGGGACTGCAACGCGCCTCAAAGAATGGTTGCCGTAGAACTTTTCCCAGTCGATAACCGCGCCATGCCCGTAAAGTTCAGCCGTGGTGGATAAGACAACGTCGTCGGAAACCGTCAGGGATGACAGGGGCGATTTTTCCCCCTGCAGTTCGCGAATGAAACGGCTGAGCGAACTGCTTTGACCCGCCTCCAGGAAAATGACCCTTCCTTTTTTCGACAAATCGGCGATGGCCGCCTTCAACTTTTCCACGTTGAATCCAGACTCGCGTACCGATTGCATCTGGAGGAGCGCCTGATCCAGAGGGAGTTTTCCGCTTATGACCTTAGAAACGAGGTTCCCTTCCCCGGAACCAATCACGCTCGCACAATGTATCCCCAGAGAAGCCCACAACTGGTACATTCCATAAAGAAATGCAAAGCGATTAACGCCAACGCCGCCGGTGTAGATACCATCTCCGCCACACTCCCGTACAGCATCTTCAAAACTCTTGAAGCGCTTCAGCACACGCAACAGATCCGGCGTGGCCTCCGCATCTCCGGACAGCAGCAGTACTGTCTTGACGTCACCAGTAGCGTGATCTCTATCGCTGTCTGGCTCGAGTTGTGCTTGCTCCAGTGTCAGGGCAGCATCGTTGCGGCTCTTGACCACAGTCGCATAACGGCACGCATAATCGTCACGACCCCAGGCGAGAGTATAAGCAATGTCTGTCAGGGATTCGTTGGTGCTTCTGAAGAATGCAGCAACTTCCTGCACGTACCTGTGCAGGGCTTTGGGGGTCTTTGCCGATAACTTGATCAGCGTAGGTCCTTGATCAGAGACAGCGTTCCGATCAGCGACTCGTCTCGAAGCTTCTTCCACAATCAGGTGGGCGTTGGTGCCGCTCAATCCGAAAGAACTGACTCCAGCCAACCTCGAAGGGTTTTCTGAACAGTCCCACGGACGCAGTCCGGCATTGACGAAGACAGGGCAGTCGCCGAAGTTGATAAACGGATTCGGGCTTCGATAATGGAGTGAGGGAGGGATCTGGCTGTGCTCGAGAGATAGCACCAACTTGGTCAGGCCCGCGATTCCAGCAGCGCCCACCAGATGCCCGATATTCGTCTTCACTGAGCCGATGGCGCATATCTTCGATTTACTTGTGAATTGCTGAAATGCTCTTGTGATCCCTTCGATTTCAATGGGGTCTCCCAGCTTGGTGCCGGTCCCATGGGCTTCTATATAAGACAGCCTTTCCGGATCGATACCTGCATCCCGCCACGCCTCCAGGATGACTTCGCATTGTGCATCGGGACTTGGAGCGGCCAGACCATTGGAGCGCGCACCATCCTGATTGACCGCTCCGCCCCGGATGATGGCATGAATCGGGTCACCATGCTCGAGCGCCTTATCGAGGGTCCTCAGTAAGACCACACCACCGCCTTCACCCCAGCCGGAACCGTTAGCACGCGCATCAAACGTTTTTGATCTGCCGTCGGGCGCGATGATTTCAATCTTCGCGTTATCAATCTGATCTTCAAGAAAGAAAATGTTCACCGCTCCCGCAAGCGCGAAATCAATTTCTTTGGAGCGCAATTGGCGGCACCCTTCGATCACCGCCACCAGCGATGAAGAGCATGCGGTATCGATGACCATGGCGGGACCATGGAGATCCAGGGTGTAGGCAATCCTTCCGGCAAGCGCGGCAGGCAGGTTTCCGATCAGACCAACAGGTTCGAAGCCCTGCAGCAAGCGACGATATCCCCCTCCTGACGCCGCAACAAAGACGCCTGTGCGAGTCCTACGAAGGCGATTTAGACCATACCCACCATTCTCGATGGCTGCGCACGCGAGTTGTAAAAGAATTCGCTGGTGCGGATCCATGTATTCGGCTTCTTTCC
This sequence comes from Actinomycetota bacterium, assembly GCA_050258305.1. GTDB lineage: Bacteria > Acidobacteriota > Terriglobia > Terriglobales > Acidobacteriaceae > Angelobacter. The sequence goes on along the minus strand of JBLMYN010000339.1, from coordinate 6,902 downwards.
GCGACAGCTGAAAAAATTCATGATCAAACTGATCTACGTGCTCCAGCATGGCTGCAAGCTGGCATTTTGCGTCCGGCGGCAATCCCACATCCTTCTTCCGTGCAGCAGAAACTTCCTGCACGCTGTCTATCCCGGATGCAAGATTCCGGTAGAACTGGTCCAAACCAGTTGCCTGCGGATAGATGCCGCTGATGCCGATAATTGCGATGGGATCGCTCATTGAGGAAAACTTTCCAGCGATATCAAGTGACCCTGCGTTGGACCATGCTGGTTAGGGCGCGAACGGCACTGCTCGCGGTGTCAAATCGGTTGCTGAACACAAAGAATGGCGGGCAAGACTGAAAGCCTTGGCAACATGGTGATATTCCTCGTCGGACGCCGGAATATCAAGAATGAACATGTCTACCCCACCACGGATCAAGCCTGCAATCAGTGACGCCGTCCTTTCATAACAGTGAACAAAATAGGGACAATCTGCCCTCGCATTCCGAAACGGCTCAAGCCAATAGCCTGACTCCGAGATATCCGGCTGTTCCGCCTCGAAACGCATCCTGAATTTCCAGACCGAATCCGTATTGCCCATCGAAAGATCCACAATCTCCCTTCCATCTTCATCGGGCGGAAATAACGCTCGTGCAGCTTTCCAGGCGTCATTGCTGGTTGGCCGAGTCACGATTCCAAAATGAATTCCACGACTTTCGGCTATGGCATGTTCCAGCCCTGAGTGAAGCATATGCATGCCCACAGCCCCGCTCATGTTACATATCCTCCGTGCAGCCGATGACTGGCCGGCGAGCACGAAACAAGGTTGCAATTCAGGCGAAACATCTACAGGCAATTGCAGGTTCTTCACGCGATAGAAGCGGCCCTCGAAGGAAAACGGGCGGCTGCTGCCAACCAGACCTTTCATGATCAGCAAGTATTCGCGCATGCGCTCGTACCGGTCATCGTGGCTGCAGCTATCGCCGAGGGCCTCAAGCTGGCTGATAGCCGCGCCCGTCACCATGTTCAGAAATACAGGTCTCCGATAAAGATAGGCGAAGGAAGCCGACAAACGCGCTGCAGTGAAGGGGTGGAGGTAAACAGGATTCACGGCCACAAGGGGCGAAAGCGAGGAGGTCCTCTCCATCATCATCTGTGCCACACACCAGGGCTCGAGATATGTGTCATTTCCTGTGTAGATCAGGATTCCAGTACATGCATATTCCTCGCTCAGGCGTATCGTCTGCTCCAGATGGCACCTATAGCTATCAAGGCCTGCGGTACGCGGGCTGATCGTAAATACCCGGATGTCTTTGCCTGAAATCGTAATCTTCATGAAAAATACTGCAAAGCAGTGTTGCCGGACGGGACGTTACATAATCGGGAGGCGGCCGGCCGTCATGTCGTGTCTCCCAGCAGCCACAACTGTGTCGCTGACCACCTGGCCATCATCAAGCTTGATAATTCGATCGGCCACCTGGTAGTACCGATCATCATGGGTAATAACGATGACTCCCTTGTTTCGCGACTTCAGATCTCGAAGCAGCTGCATGTAGAAGATTTCCTTGAAATATGGGTCCTGGTCCGCGGCCCATTCGTCGAAAACGTAAATAGGACGGTCTTCAACAAACGCTGCCAGCAACGCCAGCCGTTTACGCTGTCCCTGGGATAATTCGGTCGTCGAGAACCGCCCATTCTCAACGTGAACTTTGTGAGAAAGCTTCAATTGCTCCAGGTATTCCCTGGCGTTGACGTCGACCTTGAGTGCCGGGAAACCGTGCAACGTATCGAACACATAAAAATCGGAAAACACCACGGAGAAATATTGGCTGTATACTTCCCGGCTCTCCTGATCAACTACTTCATCGTCGAAACGAATGTATCCGGTTTGAGGAACGTAGAGGCCTGTCATCAGCTTCAGCAGTGTGGTCTTGCCTGAACCATTGCCCCCTGTAATAAACACTATTTCTCCAGGATGAAATACCAGATCCAGCGGCCCCAGAACGAATTCGGCGTCTTCATTCTCACGGCGATATGTGTGTGTCACGGACCTGAATTCCAGGATTTGCCACTGTTTTTTGCGGGCTTGGGGGTTACGCTCATCACTCTTATTTGATTGCTGGATCGGAATCGTGAGTCCGAGATCCTCAACTGTTTTCAGCGCAACATCGGCACGAGTCAGCTGTGGCAGATTATTCATCATCATTTGCAAGGGAGTGACCATGTAGAGCAAAGTAAGCGTGTAGCCCGTCAGCGTGGATGCAGAGACATGATGCCCCAACGGCACGACGAAAAGAATTAATCCAATGACAATAAAGACCAGTATCTGTCCCCAGCTGGCAGCAGCCGTGTAAAGAACCATCCCTGCTACGTTGTGTTTTCGTAAAGCGGCCGCGGTCGCCTCAACATCGTCTTTCATAAAGGCGCGTTGCCGGGCCTGATGGATCTTGAGTTCTTTCGTCCCGTGAAGGAGAGCCCGAAAATGGCTCTGCAGGGCATCGGCTTCGCGCCGTGCCATTTTGAAAATTTTGCTTACCCGTATGATCGGCAATTGGTACGTCGCAATTCCCATAAACACGAATGCCAGAACAATGAGCAGCAGGCGCCACGACATCAGCCCTAGGTAGACCAGGCAACCGGACGCAACGGTCAAATTCACGCAGAGCAATGGGATGATGGAAACGGCGTTTGTAAGTGTGGGTACGTCATCCGTCAGGGCCGTGAGCAACCTCGGAGGCCCAAGACGCTCTAATTCGCGGAGCGGAGTATTCAGGATTTGACGGCATAACCGCAAGCGCAATTCGTATGTGGCGTCCTGGCCGAGCTTTGTGAGCAGCCGCTCAGACCCGTACCGAGCGCACGGAAGCAACAGGCAGAGCGTCACAAAAGCAGGCACCAGAACAGCACTTTCTCTGTTTCTGATTGCTGCGTTAATGACGGCCAGAAGCGCCACATTGCACATCCCGCTGAAAGCTCCAGCGACCACGCTAAGGAAAACCGTCTGTCGAGAATGCCGAAACAAGAAGCCAACGATTTTCATCGAAAATTCTGGCTGCGTGAGCGCGGCCCTCTCACTGTACTTTCGGCGAAGGTATTACGGCGATTGCGTCATCGTCCAATTCAACTGCAATGGACTTTTGCACCAGCCCAACAGAGAAAATAAGCTGTCTGTTCTTATAACCGCTTACGATTCCTTCAAGACCCACCAACGGACCTTTTTCAACGCGAATCCTGGTGCCAATCGTCAAAAACGGATGCGGTTCAGCCCGATACCTTGAGTGCATGATCTGCAGCACTGCCTCTATTTCGCGCTGGTCGATCGGCAGCGGCATTTTTCCTGTCCCGACAATCCGAACCACGCCTGCGGTAGTGATAATCGGCAATCGGATTTCAGGGTTAAATCTGCAAAAGATGTAGCCAGGAAAGAGGGGCAGTTCCAATTCAACCTTCCGGTCTGACCATCGCCGCTTGCCCTTGTACTGCGGCACAAACTCCTCAAAACCCTTGTTGTGCAGAATTCTTGCGGTAGCGAACTCAGACTTAGGGCGAACCTGGATGGCATACCAGTTTCCGCCTGGCAGGTTATGTTCCGTACGATCCATACAGCGTGCTACTCCGTGGCCCAAAATTCCTGTTGCCTGAGATTAACGCAGGCTACCGCCATGTAAGTCCCATTTTCAGGACCGCGCTGGCTGCATTCAGAGAAGGGCCTGGCGGCTCTTCTGAAACGACGCGAGGCGAACGTGAAAATACAGAACTGCGGTGACAGGAAACAACTGTACTCACCTGAAATAAATGAACGACTATGGCCTGTCCCTGTCCCGCAGCGGTACAGTGCCGACACGCTTTTCACCTGTACATGCTTCGGTCTTCAAGTAGCGGCGACGCAATCTGATTGGATGGGGGCGGGACTTTCTTGCTCATGAGCCGATGTCTTGGCCCGTGCATCCCGCACTGTTTTTGGCAAGAGCGACATTGCCCGCAGTTTTTTAAAGTTATAGACCAACTGCGGTTCTACTTCGTCAGGTCGCGCACAATTAAGCAGTCGTGCACAATTAAGAAAGTGAATGGATAGGGAATAATTGTGATTCAAGTTCCATTCTGGAACCGAAGCTTCTTGAAGACCTACTTTGCTCTTGCCATCCGCTCGGACACTGTGCTCTAGTATCTTACAGAGTTGCCTCTCATCCATCCGCTCGTCAGCAAGACAGGCCAGCGCAGTTTAAAACAAGCTCGCTCGTGCGCGTGTGACGTTGGGAGTAATTATGGCGATGGTCAGCACCAATTTTCAGCAGCCACAATCAGAAACCCGGCAGGTAGCGGCGATAACCAATCATTCGAGAGAACTTCCGGTTTGCGTCATCTACAGCAAACATCCCCTCGCGCTCTCGTTGATCAAAGACGCAGTTTGCTCCGACGCAGGACTGGCAGGCAGAGTTAAGCCTTATGCGAACGGTCCCAAACTGCCGACAGGAGAAAAACATCAGATTCTGGTCCTCGACACATGCTCGGTTGACAACTGGCCCATTTGCCTTTCCAGATGGCAGGCGGAAGGCGGACTCGCAATCGCCCTGGTCTCAGCAGAGCCACCTTGCAGCGACCTGGAGTTACACCTGGTTTATCAGGGGGTTGCAGGGGTTCTGACATTTGCCGAGCTTCACGATCACCTTGCGAAAGCCATCCGTGCCGTTGCCGAAGGACGCCTCTGGTTCCGTCGCGAAGTACTTTACAGATATGTAAATCAGACGAGTAATCTGGTCCGCAACTGTTGCTCGGCAAACCAGAAATTGACAGCACGGGAAAGGGAAATCCTGGACCTGCTGTTGCAAGATCTTCCCAATCGCCGAATTGCGCAGAGGCTTGCAGTTTCCGTGCGCACTATTAAGTTCCATGTATCAAACATTCTGCGCAAGCTGCGTGTTGGAAGCCGGCGGGAGCTCCGAGATGTGGCCTCGTCTTCTGCAAGCTTCATGTTTGACCGTCCTGGAACTATTTGACTTCCGAAATTTCAGTTATGCGTTATCTCAACTCAACCTAACGAAGCTCATTCCAGTGCGTCCCTCGTCACAGTTTACGTTCCGGCTGGCGGCACAAAAATCTAGGGAAACTGGCACTTCAAGTAATCGGAATACGAGGAGACTCTCCTCTTTACACCTGAGGATGCAATGAGCACGGCAAGAACAACTCAGATCCTGAAATCACAACGCTCCCCAGATCCGGGCTATCGGTCACTTCTGGCTTGGGCAGTGCTGCTGGGCGTGACGGCAATTGCTATTCTTACTTTGCGAGCGCCGGCACCCGAAACAGCCAAAGCACCTCCGACAGCTTTTTCTGCCGAGCGCGCACTCACGCATGTCCGGGCGATCGCATCTGCTCCTCATCCAATCGGCTCAACTGAAAATGAGAGCGCCAGGAAATACCTGGTCGCGCAGCTTTTGAGCATGGGCTTCGATCCACACGTGCTTCGAGCAATTGGTACACACGTCACCAAACGCGGTATTGCTCTCGGGGAAACCTATGATGTTGTCGGACGTCTGCGAGGAACCGAGAATTCCCGCGCCATCATGCTCGTGGCCCATTACGACTCCGTACCACGCGCGCCCGGTGCGGCCGATGACGCAGCGGGCGTGGCTGCAATCCTGGAAACCGCTCGCGCTTTGCGCGCGGGCGCTCCCTTGAAGAACGATGTCATCGTGCTGCTGACCGATGGAGAGGAAGCAGGGCTCCTGGGAGCGGATGCCTTTGCGACCTCGCACCCCTGGATGAAGGACGTGGGCTTGATCATGAACTTCGAAGCTCGCGGCAACAAAGGCCCTTCGCTCCTGTTTGAAACTGGGACCGGCAATGCTTCCCTCATTAAGGCCCTAGCGCAAAGCGCCTCCCATCCTGTGGGATCGTCGTTGTTTTATTCGCTTTACAAGCTATTGCCGAACGATACGGACTTCACCGTTTTTCGCCGACAAAACATCCCCGGACTGAATTTTGCATTTGGAGAGAACCTGGAGGCATACCACTCCCAACTTGATACTCCCGGCGCTCTTAGCCTCTCATCACTGCAGCACCATGGCTCCTATGCGCTCGACCTGACCCGGCAATTCGGCAGCATGGACTTGACGAAGCTGACGAACCAGAAGAGTGACGATGTTTTCTTTGATTGGGTTGGCAGCGTCTTCATGGTCTACGGACAATTCTGGGTCATTCCTGGCGAGATGCTGGTGTCTGTTGGGCTTTTTGCACTCATCTTTGTGAGTATTCGACGGGGAGAACTCCGACCACTCGCCCTGCTCCTCGCCTCACTGTGGTCCATATTATTCCTGGTTCTCATCCCGGCTGTTCTGGCGGCCGCTTATTGGGTCACTTCCCGGGCTCTGTCAGGGCGAATGATTGCCGCAGACTCTCAGCCCAATACCCTTCTGCTGATCGGCTTTGTTCTTCTTGGAGTTTGCACTGGAACATTGCTCTTCACCCTCGGCCGCAGGCGTTTCGCCGTGCGTGAGCTCTCGCTGGCCGGACTGATAGAGCTATGCGTCTTCAGCTGGGCGGTGGCACTGGTGCTGCCCGCAGGCAGTTATGTGCTGTTCTGGCCGTTACTGGTAACGGTTGTAGCGCTTCTTGTGGCAGCGCTACGCGGCGCGAAAGGCACGTTTACCAGCACCGCCACTGCGTTATTGGGAATGGCTGCAACCGTCTTGATCTTTGCCCCGATTCTTTACCTCCTCTACATATTCCTGACATTACAGCTGATTACGGCAGTATCCGCGGGGCTGCTCATTGGAATGGCTTTTCTTTTTTGTGGACCTTTCCTCGAGACAGCAATCCCTCAGACCGCCTGGCGCCTGATTGGCGTAATTTTGACTGGCAGTGCGCTGATCACCATTGCCGCCGGGATTACATTGTCAAAACCAAGTCCAAGCCATCCG
>JBLMYN010000338.1:0-9333 GCA_050258305.1 Actinomycetota bacterium | reverse complement strand
TCTGATCAGCTTGAATCAGTTTGATCAGCGTAATCAGCGGTCAGATTTTTGCTTTTCGGCGGAGAACATCGACATTCGGTACCTCGTCGCGATCAGGCGCGATCACGTTGCGATCTCGGCGGCGATATGGCCACCCTGAACTCCGCCAGCAGCGGCAGATGGTCAGACGCCATCAGAGCCATGCTGCTGCGATGCAGGGAAAACTGTTCCAGCGCCAGCGCCCGGTCAAAGTACATGTGGTCCAGGTGCATGATGGGCAGGACGCCGGGATAGGTTTTCCTGCGATTGAGATGGAGCTGAATATCCACGCTCTCAAACTTCTGCTGCAGCATGCGTGAAACCAGGCCGCGCGTCCATTCATTGAAGTCGCCGATGACCAGCCGCGGATGCTTCAGCCTGGTGGAGAGCAGCACATCCCGGCTCATCAGCAGGTGAGCCTGCTTGCGGCGCTCGAGGTATCCTGTCCCCAGATGAATGTTGAAGACGTGGACGATCCTCCCCGGTGACACCTCAATATCACAGCGAATGCAGCCTCGCGGTTCGCGCCTGGATGCCGTGAGATCGTAAACCTCAACATCTTTTACCGGGAACCGGGTGAGCAGCACATTGCCGTAAACGGCGCCACGCCATTTTCGGGTTTCTCCAATGTGGTAGTGATATCCCACGGCATCAGCCAGGTATTGCGCCTGGTCCTGTTCCCGCCGGCCGCCGCTCAAGCTGGCCACTTCCTGCAGCGCAATGATGTCAGCTTCGAGCTCGCGCAGAACCTGCGCCACCCGATGCGGCCGAATGCGACCGTCCATGCCCCGGCACTTATGGGTGTTGTAGGTTGCAACGCAAAAAGGCGAATCTCTCATCCCCGCATGGATCCTACGATTCGAGCATACAGCGGCGATGGTTCGCGGGCAATGATCCAGGCTGGAGTTTGCTAGTTTTTTGATTCGTGATGGGTGAATTGCAGAGTCAGGAATCGCAAGAAGGTAATTCACAAGTCCCCAATGGACTGGAATATTGCGATTTCTGATTTGTGATTTGTGAGTTAGGACTTGCAGACCGACGAATCACAAATCGCCAATCACCAACGAAGGTCTTTCACCGGAACGTCATCGCACCATCCATTTCAGAATGGGTATGCCGCTCTGAGCCATGGACGTTCTTGTTCAGGAATTCGTCCAGTTTCACCGGATCCACTTTGATCTGGATCACCTCAGCTTCATCCTCTTTCACATTCACCACCAGCAGTTTCAGATATTTGCCGGTCGGCTGCGCATAGACGTAAGAGTGCTCCGAGCTATGGCGGGAGTAGCTGCGCACCATGGGTTGCCAGCCTGATCGGCTGGCGCGCTGGATAATTTCGTCCAGCTTCGCGTCACCCAGTGCTCCATCCATATGCTGGTTTTCAAAAATTGCCAGTTTCATGCTCTTGACCCCGCCTACATGCCAGAAGCGGACCACCAATCCCACACAGCCCATCAGGAAGCGGTGATTGCGGTGCACATGATAGCTGGCTTCAATGTGGTGAACGATGCGGCCAAAATCGTCAGCATGAACAGTATCCACCGGGCTGAAGCTGAGCGCGACGCAGGATGCAAAGAAAACAACCGCAAAGAGGTTGAACTTAGTCCATCTGGTTGTCATGGCCGTGCTCTTTCTTTTCTGCTGGTGCGCTCTTGCCGTCTTTTCTGGGTACGAGTTTGGGCTTGGAATGGTCGTTGATCTCGTTGGGGATGCCGAAGTGTCCGCCCAGCTCACCCAGCTTCTCCGGATCGATTGCGCCGACGATGTTGACAACAGTCAGTTCTTTCGCCTCTGCCACGAGCACTGTGATGCCGTTGATCTTTTTGCCGTCCTTGAGCAGGTAAACCTCGTCCCGTTCGCCGCTGCGCTTGCTGAAGCTGGTTACAATGCGCTGCCAGCCGGGACCGGTGAGTTGAGAGCGAATGGCCTCCACATCGGCCTGGCTGTACTGCCCGGGCGAGTCGAACTCAAAGTTTTTCACGTAGATGCCCTTGAGACCTTTGATCAGCTCAACCACCTGTTCTGAATCCGGATCATCGGCGTCTTTCATTACCGATGATGCAAATTGCAGGAGAGAGCCATCCAGTGTGACGTCGTTTACCTCGCTCGCCCTGCTGGCGAGCTTGTCGAGGTTCTTCAATTCCAGCTTGCCGGCCTGGGCCACTCCGGGCAGCGCCATGCACATCACCGCCACAGCCAGAAAGACTTGCGGCATCCATTTGATATGAAAATTCTTCATAACCGTTCTCTCCTGATCCTGACGTCCTGGGGAAGGGCGCCGTTGACTTTTTGCAACACGTGGTTCAGCTTCTCGCTGGTGATCCTGAGGGCAAGGATGGTTTGTTCCCGGGCGCGCTCTTCCGCCAGCTCCTGCCGATGTTTCCTGTTCTGCGCATCGCGCTCGTGCTGTTGCTGGCTCTGGTATCCGATCCACACGCCAGCGATCAGCATCACTATGACCGCTGCTGCCGCCAGAACCGGGCCAAGCCTTAGCCAGGGCATGCGCCATCCGCTGCGGGCGCGTGTCCGCTCCCTGCTCTGCGCATCGCGTTCGTTCAGCCGCGCCATCACACGCTGCGTGAACTCAGGGCCTGGATCTTTGCGCTTGAGTGCGGCTCGCAGATCATCTTCAGAAAATGGCATAACGTACCTCTCCCAGCTTGCGGGTCAGTTTCCTGCGCAGCTCTTCCACTGACCGGTGCAGCGTGCTTTTTACTGTGTTGACCGGCATTCTCAGCAGTTCCGCGATCTCCGCCGGCCCCAGATCTTCCTGGTAGCGCAGGATCACGACCATGCGCTGTTTTTCCGGCAGCGCCTCCAGCGTCTGCCGCAGCCTGCCCAGCAGCGCCGGATCAGCCATGCCGATTTCCGTCGCCGGTTCGGGCAGCCCATCCAGAGGCGTCTCGCGGCGATAATTTCTGCGCCGTCCCTGATCGATGCACCTGTGGACGGCGACCCGTCGCAGCCAGTACTTCAGGTGCAGCGGTGATTCGATGACGGACAGATTCTGGTAGAGCTCAAGGAAGACTTCCTGCGCCACGTCTTCAGCCAGCGAGCGGTCCTGCAGATAGTGCAGGGCGATGCTGAACACCATGGCCTGGTGCTCGCCAACGATCTCGGCGAAGGCTGTCGCGTCTCCCTCTACAGCTCGTTCCAGGGACTCGGTCATCCGGACTTCCTGCTGGCCGTCGTACAAGAGCCGCTCCTTTCCTCATCTATTGGTCTAATACGCAGCATCAGGGCAAACGGGTGCAGGTATTTTAGCGACTGCGGGACCTTCAGGGTTGAATGAGCCCCGGGTCCCGGTCAGGCTACATTCGGCCGTCCGGCTGCTAAACTAGGCCGGTTGAGGTGATGCATGCCGGATGATCGCTCCTTCGCTGTAGCCTATGCGGAAGAGGCTTTTCGCAGCTTTCGCGGTTATAAACGCATGGCCGAAGGCACTTTCGCCCAGCTTGACGATCAGGGCTTCTTTTACCTGCCCGACCCGGAATCGAACAGCATTGCCATCCTGGTCAAACACATTGCCGGCAACCTGCGCTCGCGGTGGACGGACTTTCTCACTACGGACGGTGAAAAGCCCGACCGCAACCGCGACCAGGAGTTCGTCCTTACCCCGGCTGACACCCGCCAGGAGCTGCTGCGGCGCTGGGAAGAGAGCTTTGAGACGGTGTTCGCAACCCTGAAAGCTCTGAAACCGGAAGATTTCGAGAAGACGATTTACATCAGGAGCGAGCCGCACTCGATCCTCCAGGCGATCAATCGCAGCGTGAACCACATCGCCGGCCACATCAGCCAGATCGTATTTTTGGGCAAACTGGTTCGCGGCGCGGAGTGGAAGACCCTGAGCATTCCCAGAGGCAAGTCGGCGGAGTTTAACGCGATGAAGCCGGACGACCGAAAGGCAAAAGCACCGACAAGAGGGTGAGGCCATAGGGCTATTGGCTATTAGCTCTTGGCCTTTGCTTTTATCGCCCTAATGTCCAAAGTGAAAAGCCAACAGCCAACAGCCAACAGCCAACAGCCAACAGCTAACAGCTAAAAAGCCCGCATACTCATCTCCAAGCTTGACTCCAGAACTCGCGTGACTATGATCTAAGCCACACACGCTCGCCCACTGGCACTCGATTGGCCGAACCGGCAAAACTCGTACGCAGGCTCAGCCTGCTGGACTCCGTTCTGCTTCTGGCCGGCGGAATCATAGGCTCGGGCATTTTTCTCACCGCCCAGGACGTGGCCATCAGCACCCGCATCCCCTGGCTCTTCATTGGCGTCTGGATTCTGGGCATGCTTATCACGCTGCTCGCCTGCTTCGCCTTCGCGGAAATGGGCGCGATGTTCCCTGAAGCGGGCGGCCAGTACGTTTACATGCGCGAAGCCTACGGTGAATTTGTCGCGTTCCTGTATGGCTGGATGATCTTCACCGTAAGCGTGGGCGGCACAATCGCCGCGCTGGGGGTTGGCTTTGCCGTTTATCTGGGAAGCGTCTTCCCGGCGCTTGCCGCGGACCGGCCCATTGCCGTGCTCTGGCATTTTCATCTCACCTGCGGGCATGTGGTAGCCATCAGCGCCATTGCCGTTCAAACCGCCATCAACATTTTCGGCGTGCGCAAAGGCGCGGTGCTGCAGAACGTGGCCACCTGGCTTAAGTTTGCCGCCATTGCCGGATTTGTGTCTCTTGGCGTCTTCATAGGAAAGGGCTCGTGGGCTCACCTCTCTTCCGCGTTGGCAATTCCTGCCGCCGCAAACTCGCCAACTCTGCTGGGCGGCGTAGGCGTGGCGCTGATTGCGGTTTTCTGGGCTTATGACGGCTGGGTGTACATCACCTGGGTATCGGGCGAAGTGAAAGATCCGCAGCACAACATACCGCGGTCTCTTGTGCTGGGACTGCTGCTGGTCGGCGGGATCTATCTCCTGATCAACGCGGTTTATCTTTACGGCCTGCCCATGTCGGAAATCGCCAAAGCGACCGCCGTGGCGCAGTCCGCTGCCATCGTTATGTTCTCCTCGCGGGCTGCCAACTGGCTGGGGCTGGTGATTGCTCTTTCCTGCTTTGGCGCCATGGCAAGCTGCATTTTGAGCGGCGCGCGCGTTTATTACGCCATGGCCGAAGACGGCGTGTTCTTCAAACGGCTCGCCCGGGTGAATCCGCGCTGGCACACGCCGGCGGCCAGTCTGGTGCTGCAGGGAATCTGGTCAGCTGCCCTGGCGCTGAGCGGCAAATATGAGCAGCTTTTTACGTATGTGATGTTCATGATGGTCCTGAGCTATGTGCTTACGGTGGTGGCCCTGTTCGTGCTCCGCCGCAAAATGCCGGATCGAGAGCGCCCATACCGCTGCACAGGATATCCCTGGCTGCCCGCGTTGTACGTGGCCCTGGGCGGAGCCTGGGCCCTGAACGTGCTTTGGGAGCGGCCGCAGGAAGCCCTGGCCGGGATCATCATTGTGCTGGTGGGCGTGCCTTTTTACTTCTACTGGCGGCGCGAAAGAAGGAGAAAAGAAGCCGTTAGCACTCAGCACTCGGCATTCAGCCCGTGAGGCTCTCAGGAGTGCTGGGCTCCGCCAAACCGGGCAGTGGCGTTTGCGTATCCACAGCAGAATGAGGTCTTATGGACATTCTCAATCGATTTTGGGCGGACCTGATCTGCGTAGCTCTCGCGATCGTTTTTCTCAATGCAGCTGTCACCGGTGAGTTCCATACGCATAGAAGGGGAGGCGGCCGGATCTTGATTGCTTCAACGCGGTCGCGCGTCACCCGCCTTGCGTTTCTAGTGATTGCTCTTCTGTTTACTGCGTCGGCAATACTCGACCTGAGGGCGAAGCTCGTACATCATTGATTTATCGGGCACAAACAGCGTCCTTCCCAACCCTGCAGGCATCGAATTAAAATAGGAACCAGTCATGAGCGATCATCTTGTCAATCCGGACGTTGAGCGGGAATTACACACCAGGCGCTATGAGAACACCACGGGCAATACCGCCGTGGAAAGTGCGCGTCACATGCGCGAAGTGCTGTTTGAGAACGCGCAGCCGCAGGGCGTGGTACTGACCACGCTGGACAACGTGGTTAACTGGATGCGGAAGAGCTCCATCTGGCCCATGACGTTCGGCCTGGCCTGCTGCGCCATTGAGATGATGGCCATGGGCGCCTCCCGGTTTGATATCGCCCGGTTCGGCGCTGAAGTATTCCGTCCTTCACCACGCCAGTCCGACCTGATGATCATTGCCGGACGCGTTTCCCAGAAAATGGCGCCGGTGATCCGGCAACTCTGGGAACAGATGCCTGAGCCCAAGTGGGTGATTTCCATGGGCGCCTGCGCGACCTCCGGCGGCGTTTTCAACAATTACGCGCTGGTTCAGGGCGTGAACCAGGTGATTCCTGTCGATATTTACGTTCCCGGTTGCCCGCCGCGTCCTGAGCAGTTGATCTATGCGATCACACTGTTGCAGGAGAAGATCCAGAAAGAGCGCGGATCTTTCAAGCGCGCGTTGAATCTGGCGTAAGGAAAGCAATTAGCAGCTAGCAATTAGCAATTAGCCGCAGCGCCTTTGGCTCGGTGTTTGAAATACCCGCAATACAGCTACAGCTCATTTCCGGCAGGAGAGTCCACAACATGCTCTCTGTTGCGATCAATTCCGATTTGAAGCATCTTCTTCCCGAACTGACGCTGGGATGCGTGCAGGCGCAGGTCAAAGTTGAAAAGCACAGCGAGCCGCTCTGGCGGGAGATCGATGTCTATCTTGTTCAACTTGAGGCCAACCACAAGAGTGGAGAGATCGGCGCCATTCCGCAGATTGCCGCCATGCGGAGCGCATATAAAGCTTTGGGCAAAGACCCGTCTCGCTATCGCGGATCGGCTGAGGCGCTGTTGCGACGCGTGCTCTCCGGCAAGGGCCTTTATCGCGTCAACAACGTTGTGGATATCAACAATCTGGTTTCGTTGCAAAGCCTGTTTCCTGCGGGCTCGTACGATCTGGGCAATGTTAATCCGCCCGTCGAGCTTCGCATCGGCGCTGCAGGAGAAAGTTATAAGGGAATCGGTAAAGAGGAAATCAACATCGAGAAGCTGCCGGTTTTTGCTGACTCTAAGGGTCCCTTCGGCAGTCCCACCAGCGACTCAGAACGCGCCATGATACGGCTTGAAAGCAGCAACGTGCTGATGGTCATCTTCTCGTTTTCCGGGCCGCGCGACCTGGAGCGTTGGACAAAAGCCGCGAGTGATCTGCTGCAGCGCTACGCGGACGCGCAGCAGGTGGAAACAGCAATCATTGCGCAATAGAGGCGCAGAGCCACAAGTGACTCGCTTGTGGCCCTGCAGACTGGAAGCTACGAGCACGAGATGCCGTGCGCCTTCATTGCCTTTTTCATATACTCCGCCACCTCGTCGCTGAAAGGCTTCTGAAAGGCTGCAGGCCAGTTCCCCTTGTCGGCATAGAGTTTGTTCAGGCCTTTCTGAATCTCGGGATCGCCGCCGGTGAAGCCGGTAACGAAGCTGGACCATCGCTCCGCCAGCGAGCGTGCATTTGGACCCGCCGGGTCTTCATGATTGCGAATGGCTGCTTCTATCTCCCGGAGCAACTGGTTCCATTTCTCTGTGACCGCGGCCTGCATTTCCGGAGTGAAAGCGGCGGCCTTCTCCGCGATCTTTGCCTGCGCTTCTTCACTGTAGTATTTCTTTGCCCATTCCATGTTGTTCTGCCTTTCCATGATCTCGATGATTTTTTTCAGGGCCGCCAGATCGGGAGTGCCGCTGTACTGGAGCGACTGCTCAGCCTGGTCAATTGCCTGAATGGCCATGCTAACCTGCCAGCGTGTTGTTTCCAGCAAACGCCGTTGCATCCGAAGCGTCTGCTTGAGATCCAAGTCAGTGCCGTCCAGCACGGCCTTGATTTGCCTGAGAGGCAAGCCGATGAACTTCAAGGTCACGATCTGCTGCAGGCGCGCGAAGTCGCGGTCCGAATAGAGCCGGTAACCCGCTCCTGTGCGGCCGCTCGGTTCGAGCAGCCCCAGCCGGTCATAATGATGCAGCGTTCTGACCGTAACGCCCGCCTTCTGCGCGAAATCGTTGATCTTGTACACCGCTTTTCCTTCTCAAACAACATCATCGGGTCTGACGCAGGGTCAGGGTCAAGGCTTATTTCTCCTGTCCCGAACCCCGGGAACCCCATGGACAGAAAATGCTTTCAAGGCGCAGATTACCAAGCCTGGCCTCAGTCATGAACGAGAATATCGTTGAGGGTCTATCGCGAGCGATAGGGGTCACCGGCTGCGGTCGGGACAGGAAAACCAAGGCAGCAGAACGGCCTTAACCCGCATCCCAATACCCTGAGCGGCAGGTTCCCTGAATGCAGAAATCAAAGTCCATTGTTCTCCTGTTCATTCTGAGCGTTGCAGCCACGGCTTATGCAGCCACGCTGCGCCGGGTAGCCATTGTAGATCTGCCTGGTGATCCGGGTTTCAATGGGGTGGCGATGGCAGCAGGCAACGTGGTGATCAGCCGTCCGGGAACCAACACCATAGAGATTTTCAGCCCGGTGAAGCGCCGCGTGGTTGCACGAATCTCGCAGGTTCAGGGACCGCGCGGGATTGCCGTGGACGACGAGGGCGCGCGCGTCTACGTGGCTCTTTCCGGCAGTGACAGTGTTGCAGTGATCAACAGTCACAACTGGCAGGTGGAAAAGCTGCTGCAGGTACAGCAGCAGCCTGAACAAGTGCTGTGGGTGCCGCAAACCAAAACTCTTTATGTAACCAGCACTTTGAACCGCACAGTGAGCTCTGTTGACCCGATCACGGGACGCGAGACCAACGTCATCCAGATGAATGCGCTGCCTGAGGACATGGTTTATGACCGTGCGCATCAGCATCTCCTGGTCAGTCTGCAGGACGTACGCCAGATAGCCGTGGTTGACTTGAGCAACAACCGGATCATCAACCGGTTCAATCTTGTGGCGTCCGAGCCGACCGGACTCGCCCTGGACAGCGCGCGAAATCTGCTTTACGTAGCTGTGCGCTACGCGGTGCTGGCGCTGAATCTTGAGACCGGCTCTGAGGCGTATCGCATTCCCGCCCCGGGCGGCACGGACACTCTGGTGCTCGATCCCGATGGGAATCTGCTGTACGCCGCGGGAGGCGACGGCTCTGTGCTGGCCATCGATCTGAACCGCCGAATCGTGGACCACGAGCTGCCCACGGACGTGAAGGGCTTCAGCATTGCCTATGACCGGCAGCGCCACATGCTGTTCATGCCCGGCGCACGCGAAGGCCGCTCCAAGATGGTGATTCTCAGGCCGATTTCTTCAAATATTCAGAACCGG
>JBLMYN010000337.1:0-3113 GCA_050258305.1 Actinomycetota bacterium | reverse complement strand
ATATTGAGATCGTCCCGAACATCCAGAAGCTTTTCGGAACGCGTGACGAAAATCTCCAGATCATGGAAGACGGATTGAATGTGACCATTGATCTGAAATCAGATTCTGTCCAGATTGAAGGCGCCGCCCGCGACGTGGCCCGCGCCGAACAGATCTTCACCGACTTTGATCAACTGGGCCACTCCGGCCTGGACTTCAGCCCGACGGAACTCAATTCCATGTTGCGCGTAGTGTCAGAAGATTCGTCCACCACGCTGCGCGGGCTGGCCGAGGCAGGCAAGCAACGCTCGTTCGGCAAGCGCCAGGTGCAGCCCAAGAGCATGAACCAGCGGCGCTACCTCGATGCCATTGAGAAATACGATATGGTGTTCGGCATCGGGCCCGCCGGAACCGGCAAGACGTACCTTGCCGTGGCGATGGCCGTTTCCGCGCTGAACAACAAGAAGGTGAACCGCATTGTGCTGGCGCGCCCGGCGGTGGAAGCGGGCGAGAGGCTGGGATTCCTGCCCGGCACGCTGCAGGAAAAAGTGGATCCCTATCTGCGTCCGCTGTACGACGCGCTTTACGACCTGATGGACCCGGAAAAGGTGGACCGCTTTCTGGAGAAGAACGTGATTGAGATTGCGCCCATCGCCTTCATGCGCGGGCGCACGCTGAACGATTCGTTCATCATCCTTGACGAAGCCCAGAACACGACGTCCGAGCAGATGAAGATGTTCGTCACGCGCCTGGGATTCAATTCCAAGGCCGTCATCACCGGCGACATCACGCAGATCGATCTGCCCAATGCGCGCAAGAGCGGCCTGGTGGAGGCAGCCGAGATTTTGAAGACCGTGGACGGGGTCTCATTTAATTACTTCACGGAAGAGGACGTGGTCAGGCATCATCTGGTGCAGCGGATTATTCGCGCCTACGATGAGAAGTCGCGCAACCAGCAGCTGGCGCTGGAGTTGCCGCGCGACGTCCGTGAAGGCACGGAGCCGCAGGAACCTCCTTTGCAACAGTAATTTAGTAAAATATGCTCGGGAGGGCCGTTTAGCCCTCCCGATTTGTTTTTGAAAACTTGTGATCATCTTTGAGAAAGCGGTGGACGGCGTGAGCCATTCAGGCCTGCAGCGGTTTGCCCGGCGTGCCCAAAAACTGGCGCGGGTGAAAGGAGAGGTCGCGGTTCTGATTACCTCGCGGCGCCGGGTGCAGGCGCTGAACCGGCGCTTCCGCCGCAAAAACAAGCCGACTGACGTTCTCTCCTTCCCCGGCCCGCAGGGAGGCGATATAGCCATCTGCGCGGAAATCGCGCGCCAGAACGCCGCGCGCCTGGGGCACAGCGTGAACGCTGAGATTAGGGTTCTGGTGCTGCACGGCATGTTGCACCTTGCGGGCTACGATCACGAGACAGATTCGGGAGAGATGGCAAGAGCTGAAGCACGGCTGCGTTCGCGATTGAAGCTGCCCGCATCGCTGATTCAGCGCAGCCACCCCGGCCACGCACTGGCCGGTAGTACGCGCCGCAGGACGACTCTCGGGACCCGGCGCAGGAAGAAACGATGACGATATTCCTCGTCTATTTCGCCATCCTGCTGCTCAGCGCCTTGCTGATGCTCACCTCCTACGTGGAGCGTCTCTATACCGAGTCAGGCAAGTTCCTGACGCGCGAATTTCAGGAGAACATTGAAGCCTTTGAAAAGCTGGTGGAACCCCGCCTGGTTTCCACCAGCGGAAGGGCGTTTCTTGCCATTTCATTGCTGGCGCACTTCAGCACCGCCGGCATCACACTGCTGATCGGCTATCTCACCTTCGCCACACAGAGATGGACCGGCCCTGAGATTCTGCAGGCCGTGGTTGGAATCATCCTGATCGTGATGCTCTGCAATCGTCTGCTGCCCTACGTTCTGTTTACGCGCACCCGGGGAGAGTGGCTGGTTCGTGTGGTTCCGCTGCTTAGAATCCTGATCTACGTGATGATGCCGATCACCATAGCTCTGGGATTCAGCCTGTCTGTGGCGGCACTCTCCAAGCCGCATGAACCGGAAGAGCCGGAGCATCCCGCGGAGGCGGTGGACGCGCTGATTGAAGCCGGCGAAGAAGAAGGAATTCTCGAAGAGAGCGATCGCCAGCTCATCCAGTCCGTGGTGGAATTCGGAGATAAGACCGTGCGCGAAATCATGACGCCGCGCCCGGAGATTTTTGCCGTCCCGGCCGAGATGACCATCAAGGATTTTGCCGAGAAGCTGCGCGACAACCCGCATGCCCGAGTGCCGGTTTATCTCTCCAACATCGATAACATTCAGGGAATGGTGCTGTCGCACGACCTGATCCAGATTGATGACACTGAAGCCGTTACCACCATGGTTCGCAAGCTGATCCGGCCGGTGATGTTTGTGCCCGAGACAAAAAAGGGTTCGGAACTGCTGCGCGAGATGCAGAAAGAAAACAATCACATGGCCATCGTCATCGACGAATACGGATCGGTGGCAGGCGTTGTGACCATGGAAGACCTGGTGGAAGCGATTGTGGGCGAGATCCGCGACGAGCACGAGGAAGAGACCGACATAGTTCGTGAAGGCGACGACAGCTACGTGCTCATGGGCAATGTTGACGTGGGTCGCCTGGAGGACCTGTTTGACATGCACCTGGATCAGCATGACACGGCGACGGTAGGCGGGCTGGTCAGCGCCATGCTCGGCCGCATACCGCAGGCCGGGGAGGTGGTTGAGGAAGACGGGCTGCGCTTTGAAATCCTGGAATCGACCGAGCGCAAAGTGGAAAAGCTGCGTGTGTGCCGGTCACAGCCGGGCAATCCCATTAAAGAAGTTTCCGCATAATGGCCTTCCGCTCAGGATTTGTCTCCATCATCGGCCGCCCGAACGCCGGCAAGAGCACGCTGCTGAATGCGCTGGTCGGTGAGAAGGTGGCCATCGTGACGGAAAAGCCGCAGACAACGCGCACGCGCATCCAGGGGATGCTGAATGTGAAAGCCGAGCGCGGCCGGCCCGCCGGCCAGATCGTGTTCATCGATACCCCGGGCGTACACAAACCGGACAGCCGGCTGAACCGCAAGATGATGCAGGAAATCCACGCCGCGCTGGAGAGCCGCGACATCATCCTGCTGATGG
>JBLMYN010000336.1:0-4912 GCA_050258305.1 Actinomycetota bacterium | reverse complement strand
CAGGGCTGAGCAGTCATGCCGCTGCGTTATTCTGTTCCGGCACACCAGACCTGGCAGAAAAGAGCACAGGTACTGCGAAAAACACGGCGGAGAAGACGAGCGTGGAAGCCACATCATTTCTGAAGAATGGAATGCCGGCAGCGTAGCATTCGCCCAGTCCGGCGAGGCTCCGGGGATAGACAACATTGCCCGCAAGCCACACCGCAAAATTGCTGACAAGGAAGAACGAAACCGAACTGCCGAGGGCCGCGCCGCCCACAAAGAGAGGCTTCACCCGTCCGCGAAGCAGCAGCCCGATGCAGCAGGCACCCACGTACCACGCCCAGACAATCGTCTGGTCCCAGGTAATCGCCATCTTATAAGCCACCAGGTTCAGATAGATATCAGAACCGATCAGGAGGGCTGCGGGAATCCAGAACTGTTTGCGGGGGCTGCGTGAGCCAAAGAAGAGCAGTGAGGCGCCGACAGGAGTGAAGCCCCAAAGCGAGAAGGTTCCGGTTCCGGCCAGTACACGAGCGGCTACAGCGATCACCACGAACAGGTAAGCGAGCATTAGGCACCTCGAACGATTATTGTCACCGCGAGCGCCTGTAACCGTCAAGCTGTTGGGCGGGCTAGTCGGGCATGGGCGCGCCTGTTCCCTGTTGCACGACTTGCAGTGCAGAATCAAGGATCACGTATCCGGTGAGGGGACTGGAGCGCCTGCGGCGCAGGGCCTCTGCGGTGGTGAACCGCAAATCAGTAAAGGTCACCAGGTACTGGTTTCCTTCCAGTGTGCTTTGGCGGACCAGCGGGTATTGTGCCCAATCGAGATAGACGCGGCCAAGGTAAGACTTTTTTGCGGCCAGAGTGACGGCGGTTTCCTGCGGTTTGTACTGCACCACGGCCAGATTGTGCGGGTCCACTTCTCCTGCATTTGAATCAACCGGCAGCAGCTCGAAGAAATCCCTTGTCTCCACCACCCCGTTCCAGGCAAAAACATTCAAGGGATTGGGAAACGCGGAGACGCGCACTGCGTCCTCTCCATGGTAAGTGACTGATTGCAGGGCTGTGACCGCTCTTGCATGCTCGAACGCGCGTACTGAGATCAGTGCCGCCAGGCAAATCAGAGCAAAGCGGGCGCCTCCGGCTCCGCGAAATCGCCCTTTGCGTGCGCCAACTTCTTCCGAGATAAGGCTGAACAATGACGGCACCACCAGCCCAAGAGACAGTGCAAGCAGCATGAGCGGGTCAATGATGAAGACCAGGTCTCCGGAGTACCACTTGGAATAAAACGGGTCGAACGGGCGCACGCCGTAATTATTGGTGAAGTCCTGCAGCAGGTGTACGGCGGCTGCCAGACAGCCGTAGCCGAGCAAGAGCCCCCATCGTGGAGGAAGCCTGGGCTGCCATCCGGATCGCGACCTGAAGCGGTAGATTCCGTATACCCCGGCCACCACCACAATGCCGACCAGGGGAATCCCCACCAGCGAGTGCGTGATTCCGCGATGATGCTGCAGGCCGGCAACCGGTCCCCAGAAATAGCTGACCACGTCCAGGTCCGGAGCTTCCGCAGCCAGGGTGAGCGTAAGCGTGGCCAGCCCGGTCTTGCGATTCAGACCGGCCCGGCTCAGGCAGGCCCCGGTTAGTAAATGAGTAACTGGATCCAAAGATTGCCCTTTTGTTAAAGGTTTTTATTCTACCTGCTGGTTTGCCCCTGCGCGATTTGGGACTCGCGGACAAAAAATTCGCGCTTCTTAACACCAGAAGTGCTGCTGAGATACCGCCGACCTGAAATAATGATCTTCTACGCTGTTTTACCCATGGCTCACAGCGATAGAAAAACCCGGCCAACTCTGCTTCTGTGCGCCAAAGACAAAGACTTTGCTGCCGTTTCCCAGGGTGCGATCTTTAACACCGCGGGGTATCCCGTGATTCTCGCGTCGGCGCCCGACATTGATCATCACCTGCGGAGTACGGCCTTCGACGTGGCCGTGCTGAACCACACCCTGCCATTTGCCGCGCGCAAGAGACTTGCCCGCGAGATCAAGGCGATTCACCGCGGGCTGGGGGTGCTGATTCTCCATGCCAGCGGCGTTCTTGGCAACCCGCATGCGGACATTGCGGTGGATTCAAGGCTCGGGCCTGCGGCGATTCTGCGCGCCCTGAAGCGCGTAGAGATGATGCAATGGATGGGCCGCACTCATGCCGGTGCCGAAGACGAATGCCTGGTGGTTGTCGATGAGAACCGAAACTATGTCTTCGCCAGCGATGCCGCGTGCCGCCTGCTCGGATATGACCGCGTACAGTTCCTTGAACTCCGCATTGATGATGTTGTCGCTGGAGCGAGCAGCGTGGCCCAGCCACTCTTCGATCGTTTTGTGCGGGACCGTGAACAGCAGGGCAGCATCGTCTTGCGGCACCGCTCCGGGCGCCTGATCCCGGTGCATTACGATGCCGAGGTGGTTCCGGATGGATCGTTGCTGGCGCGCTGGACGCTGATGGAAGATGCTTCAGCGTCGCCCGTCGAACCCGAACTTGATCAAGGCATTAAAAGTTGAAAGCTCTTCTCCGCAATGCCGATCTCCGCGGGCAGCCGGCCCAGCAATTCGCCGTCGCATTCCGCATGAATGCTCGCCCGCGTGAGCGCCGGAAGAGGTGTGCAGCGAAACCAGTCTGAAGAAACCACCTCCACGTTGGGAACGCTCCAGTTAAGGCCGCTGGCCACACTGGCGAAATAGTTCAGGAAGTGCCGCACCCGGTCAGTCTTGAACAGCAGCAGACGGTAGTGATTGTGTGTGAGAGAGGAACCCAGCCGTACGCGCTGAAGCATGCCGGGAAACTTCTCTGCCCGGATGGCCATCACCAGCGCAATGTTATCCGTGCAGTGCTGGCCGCCATCGGCTGCCCACTCCACCTGGAACATGGGAAAGTGCCGGCGCAGCGCCATACGCGCCATCTCAATAAAATAAGCCTTCCTGCCCCAGCGCTCTTTCACTTCCACGGCAGTGCGATACATGAGGTCCGCATCGGCGCCCACGCCGGCTGCGACGGTGAAATAGCGGCTCTGTGGCCCGTGGTCATGGTGTGAGGTGATGATGCCCGGCCGAATGGCGCGGGGAGAATAGCGCAACAACGCCTGCGCGGCGGAGACCGGGTTCACCGGCAGCCTGAGGTCAGTGGCCAGCAGATTGCCGCTGCCCAGCGGTATCAGGCCCAGGGCAGCCTGCGAGCCGCAGCGCATCAGGCCATTGACGGCCTCGTTCGCGGTGCCATCGCCGCCACAGGCAATCACTGTATCAAAGCCCGCAGCCACGGCTTGCCCGGTCTGCTCCACGGCGCTGCCCGCGTGCGTGGTGGGAGACTGTTCCACCAGGAGTCCCGCGGAACGAAAAACATCGGCCACTCTGGCAATGACGTCCGCACGCCTGGCGCGCTTCTGTCCGGATAACGGGTTGTAGAGAAGGAGGATTTTCTTCATGGGCACATTCTTTGTGCTTCCAAGAAACGCTTAAGAGCCACACGTAACAAAGCAGGGTATAGCCTGGTGCGCATTCGCTTCCAAAATCGAGAATGATCTTTCACTTTCATAGTGGCACAGGCAGCCCTCGCCTGTGCAGCGGGAGTACAGACGCGCTCGCCGTCTCGTTTGTGCCAAGGGTTATTTCCCTCCAAGCCATGGGTCTTTGATTTTCTTCCTCGATGGTCGACGCTTCATGCCTTCCCGCCAGTACCATGGGTAATCCTCGGGGCGCCCGACTCCTGTTTCGACAGCATTCATAGCGATGTAAAGGAGTTTATCTGCGAAATCTTCCTCAGATCGGATCATGTGGTCCATGGATTCATCCTGCCACAGCCTTCCTTTGCGGCCCAAAAGCCTGTTCACGCTGTGGGAAGATGCTCCTTTGATCCCGTTCATGATTTCGGCCAACCGAAACGTCCCGTGTTCATTCGCGAGCGGCGTCAAAATCAGATGTACATGAGTGCGCATGACCACTGCGGAGTGCAGCGTATATTTCTTTTTGTGATCGTGCAGGCAGTGATCCAGAACCAGTGATTTCGCCGGATCGGGAAGCATAAAGCCGCTCATCGTCTTGAACGTAATGAAATAGCTTTTCCCCGGTTTTTCGAGATGAGGCAGGTTTCTTCGATAAATGGTCATCATATGTATGCCGCACAGCCGAGGGCGGCTGTGCCACACGACCAGGAATAGCTCAGGCTGCGCGTCCCGGTGTCAACACGTTTAAACAGCGGCCCTCCATGAACTCAGGTTATGTCGCGCGCAAATCGGTTACCGCGAGAATGAAAGCAGACTTACTTTATCGTGTGACACAACGCGGCAAGCCGCAATGAACAAAAAACGCTGCTGCTTGCTGAAGGTGTGGCACAGGCGCCCTCGCCTGTGCGGCTTCCCCCAATGCAGACACGTTATTGAACAGACCTTCTGGAACGGCTTTTCTTCCCGGCTCGCAGCAATCACGAACCTCATTCTCTGTTCTTTCACGTCCACGTTGCCCCACGCCATCCTCGGCCCTCTTTCCCAGGGCAGTTTCTATCGCTTCACCGCCCTCGTCTCCTCGGGCCGGAAGTGTAAAGGATGTCCTGATAACAATGTGTAAAGCATGTCATGAGACTGAACACGAGGGCCGCTGTGCCACATAATTCCAAGGAAATATAATCTTGCCATGCCCACGGCCGCAAAAGACAAAGCGATCGAACAGAAGATTGAAAAGCTGAGGGAGAAGATCCGCCATCACGAACACCTCTACTACGTGCTGGACGCTCCCGAAATCTCTGACGCCGAATTTGACCTGCTGATGCAGGAGCTGAAAAAGCTTGAAGCGGCGCATCCCGGGCTGATCACCGCTGACTCTCCCACGCAGCGCGTGGGCGGAAAGCCGCGCGAGGGATTTGTGAAGGTGGAGCACTCGCG
>JBLMYN010000335.1:0-6957 GCA_050258305.1 Actinomycetota bacterium | reverse complement strand
GGTAAGCCGGAGCTCGTGTTCGCAAAACGCCTGCCTATTGCCGGCAGTGGATAGGTCGGCTCGGTGTAGTGGTTGTAACGCACCGGGAGCGGTGAAACCCCGCATCCTTTTCCGCCAGAATTCTTCAGCGGCATTGAGGTCCTGGGTCTTGAGCCAGCCGATGTAATCGCGGTAAAGAGGCTCGGGTTTGAGCACGGTTCTTTCATTGCGGCACAACGCCTCATATTCTGCGAACACTTCTTTTAGAACAATCGGAAGAGACCAGCCGTCCATGAGCAGGTGGTGACTGCTCCAAACAAAGAAATGCTTGCCGCTGCCGGCCGCAAATAGCGCAAAGCGCATCAGCGGAGCATGTCGCAAATCCATGGGACGTTCGCGGTCACTCTGCAAATAACTTTCAAGCAGGTTGGAGCGTTCCTGCGCAGTTGCATAATTCCAGTCGCCGAAACTCCATTCAGGTTGCGCAGCCTGCTTCACCACCTGCACGGGCTCTTCAGTTACGATCTCCGATTCGAATCCTGACCGGAAAGCGGAATGGCTCTCCACTACGTGCTGCCAGGCAGCACGGAACTTTTCTCGATCCAGGTCACCGGCAAATTCGCATACCAACTGGGTAACGTACGTGCCTCTTTCCGGCTCGTAGAGACTATGGAACAACATCCCCTGCTGCATGGGTGAAAGCGGATGCATATCAGCGATCGGACCGTACAGTTCCTGAATGCGCTTAAGTTGGCGTTGGTTTAGTTCGAGCAACGGAGAGTCTGAAAATGTGTATTCGGCTTCCTGCCGGGAGGAGCAATGCTCGATCAGGATGCGAAGCTCTTCCAGAAAGTC
Organism: Actinomycetota bacterium; assembly: GCA_050258305.1. Taxonomy (GTDB): domain Bacteria; phylum Acidobacteriota; class Terriglobia; order Terriglobales; family Acidobacteriaceae; genus Angelobacter. The sequence goes on along the minus strand of JBLMYN010000335.1, from coordinate 6,123 downwards.
AGAAGCAAGCCCTTGGATTGTGTTCTGTTGATGCAATTCCGAACTGTAGGTCCATTGCATTTGCAGGCAGGTGTCCTTTATATAGCAGTCGATCTCCAGGACGTGGCTGCGATTGCGGAAAGCTGTTTTCATCGGCCCGTCAATGCGGAGTATGCGAAACGGAGCCGCACTCGGACAAAGTTTGTCCAGCTGGCCCAGGTAGTTGAAAGAGACCTTAGCCTGCGGAAGAGCTCTCAGCTTTCGTGGAACGGCAGTGTCGGTGGAGAGATAACGCAGCAGACCATACCCGATTCCCCTGGCAGGGATCCTGCGCAGATGCTCCTTGACCGCCTTTAGCCGTTCGCCGGGATCCGACTCGCCTTTCATTTTCAGCGGCACCGGAAAAACGGTAGTAAACCATCCCACGGTGCCCGAAGGATCGGCTCCGTCGATGACTCCCTCGCGCCCGTGTCCTTCAAGATCGACGAGCACGGCCGACTGTTGGGCCCACCGCGCCAGAGTCTGCGCCAACGCGGTGAGCAACACGTCGTTGATCTCGGTGCGATAAGCCCGTGGAACCTCATGCAGTAACCGGCGGGTTTCATCCTCCGGCAGACAAACACGGAGGGAACAGGACGAATCGGCAGTATTATTTCCATCGTAATCGGTGGGAATCGTCCCGGTTGAAGAACTCAATTCTGTCGTCCACCAGCCCAGTTCCTGACGCACAGCGTTGTTCTGCGCGTGCTTCTGCAGCAACTCCGACCACTGCTGGAAGCCCAGTGGCTTGCTGTGCGGTGCAGGCTGCCTGCCGCTCTTGAGCTGCTCATAAATATGGTGAAGGTCCCGCAGAATTATTTGCCATGAAACCCCATCGATCGCCAAATGATGCACCGCGATGAAGAGCTGATGCGGATTGTTTGCGCCAAGATCAAAATACGTCCCGCGAATGGTTGGGCCTTCCCTCACATTCAGTGTGGTTCGGACTTCGTCCGTGACTCTATCCACTTCCTTCTGACGTTCCTGGCCGCTCCCGTGCGCCAGGTCAACGTATTTCACCGCGTTATTCGAGTCTGTTGCTGCGACTCTCTGCTGCCATCCACCTTCACCTTTCTCGAACCGCAGACGCAACGCGTCATGGCGGATGATTAGTTCTTGAATCGCCTGCTCCAACAGCGTTACATCAAGCGGGACGCTGACTTCCAGCAACAGGCTCTGGCTATAATGATTCAGTTCATTCAGGTCCTGTTCGAAGAACCACCGTTGAATGGGTGTGAGCGGGAAGAACTGCCCTGTAGCTTCCAGTATCTCGACCCTCAGGTTCGTTCTGTTCACCTGCAGCGCCAAATCGGCGATGGTCTGACACTGGAACATCTGGCTCGGAGTGATTTCCAGGCCTTTTTCCCGGGCATGCGCCACCACCTGGAGGCAAAGGATGGAGTCGCCCCCAAGCTCAAAGAAATTGTCATGGATACTGACAGTTTCCCGCCCCAGCACCTGCTTCCATGCATTAACCAGGATTTGTTCCGTGTAGTCGTGAGGCGGGGCAAACGGTTCTTCTGACCCTGTGTTTCCGGGTTCGGGCAGTGACCTCGTATCCGGCTTGCCACTGAGCAAGCGGGGCAACCGGTCAAGCACGATGATTGCCGCCGGGATCATGTGTCCCGGCAGAATTGTCTTAAGCCATGAGCGAATCTGCGATGGAGTGATGCGCTCGCCAGGGACAGCTTGTACGTAAGCCGCCAGGTATTCTTCACCTGAGGAACGCGCCTTGGTCACTACAACCGCGTCCTGGATCGAGCTGTGCTTGTTCAGTTCCTGCTCGATCTCCACCGGTTCGATTCTGAATCCACGCAGCTTCACTTGCCGGTCCACTCGCCCTGTATATTCCAGCAGACCAGGTTCGCGATGGCGTCCGAGATCACCGGTCTTGTACAGGCGCGTTCCCGGTATCGCGCTGAACGGATCCGGCACAAAGCGTTCTGCCGTGAGGTGCGGCCGGTTAAGGTAACCAAGGGCCAAACCGCTGCCGCCGATGTAAATCTCACCGAGTGCTCCGACGGGCACTGGCTGCAGGCCGGGGTCCAGAAGATAAACCTGCGTATCGTTTACCGGAACGCCGATGGGAACCCGGGCGTGGTTGTGGCTTGAAATGCAGCGATGAAAAGTGGCCGTGATGGTAGCCTCGGTTGGCCCATACATGTTGATCAGTTCGACTGGGCCGAGCCTGTCACAAATATACCGTCGCAATTCTGGAGTGAGAGTCGCTCCCCCGCTGATCACACGCCGCAGGACTTTATAAGAGCTGATCCGCTCGTCATCCACCAGCGCGTTCAGCATGGCGGGAACTGAATCTATCTCGGTTACACGCTGCTTCAGGATGAGATCAAGCAGATACCGGGGATCATGCTGCCCGCCCGCACGAGCAATCACCAAAGCTGCGCCGGTAATTAGCGGATGAAAAATTTCAGCCAGGGAAGCATCAAAGCTGGGAGAGTATTTGTGCAGCACGCGGTCTGTTTCATCGAGTGGGCACTCGCGAGCCAGCCACTGCATGTGATTGCTCAAAGGCCTGTGACTGGCCAGAACTCCTTTGGGCGCGCCGGTCGAGCCCGATGTATAGATCACGTAAGCGGGGATATCAACGTCTCTCTTTGACTCAGGGTTGGCCGCGCTCTCTCGAGCGATTGCTTCCTGTTCCGCATCGAGGTGCACAATCATTTGCGTCTTTTCAACGCCGGCTGCGATCAGGCCTTGCCGGGTGATCACTACTTCACTTCCAGAATCGCGGAGAAGAAAATTCAGCCGCTCCTGGGGATATTCAGGATCGAGTGGAACGTAAACCGCGCCCGCTTTAAAAACAGCAAGCAGGCTCGTCACCATTTCCGGCGATCGCTCAAGGCAAACTGCCACCGGCGTCCCCTGCCGTACACCGGAATGGATCAGATGGTGTGCAAGGCGGTTGGCAAGTTCGTTTAGCTCGCGATAGCTTACTTTCTGTGCGTCAAAAATCAGTGCCGTTGCATGCGGGATACGTGCCGCCTGCTGCTCAAATAATTGATAAACGGGAACGTGTTGCCATGAGGTTAGCGGCTGCGCCTGGCACGCATGTATGAGCTGTTTTGCCTCGTCAACACTGAGCAAACGGAGCCGGGAAATTTTCTCGGCCGGGTCCTCGACAATGCTTTGGAGCAACTGCTGATAACATGCGGTCATCCGGCTGATGGTTGCCGGATCAAACAGATCAGTGTTGTACTCAAACATCGCAGCCAGGCCGTCAGGCGACTCCGCGGTGACCAGGGTCAGATCAAATTGCGCGATCCTCTGCGTCAGCGCGAAGGGCTGCATTTTCAGGCCGCCTAAGTCTATGCGCGCAGTGGTCTCGCCGAGCGAGAACAGCGACAAAGGCTGTTCTTGAAGCGAGCGGCCTTTTTGCATTGCGAACATGACCTGAAACACAGGCGAGCGTCTGGGATCCCGTACCGTTTGCAGCCTTTCCGTGAGGAGCGCGAAGGGATAATCCTGATGCGCAAGGGCTTCAAGAACACTTTTTCTCACATCACGTCTCAGGAAGTCTTCAAAGCTGCTGCCTGCCGAGATACGATTGCGCACCACGACGGAATTCACGAAATAACCCACAGTGGACGCAAATTCGCTTCGCGTGCGTCCGGCTGTGGGTGAGCCAACAAGAATTTCTTCCTGTCCGGAGTAGCGATGCAAGAGCACCGCAAAAGTCGCGAGAAGAGTCATGTACAGCGTGACGCCCGAATCCTGGCTCAACTTCTTCAAACCCGTTGCCAACTCGGCGTTGATGGTAAAAGGAGAGCACGCCCCACTGCAGGTCTGTGCTCCGGGTCGAACAAAATCTGTCGCCAGATCCAGGATGGGCAGTTCGCCGGCTAATTGGCGGCCCCAGTATGACCAGAGCTCATGGCCCCTGTCACCGGCAAGCATTTCCTTCTGCCACGCTACGAATTGAAAATAACTTGAGGAAGGGGGCAATAGCTGGGCTGTCGCTCCCGATCGGGTTGCCCGATACAGCACGCCCAATTCCTCCATCAACTGCGCAACCGACCACAGGTCGAGAATAATGTGGTGTGCAGTTATGAGAAGGAGATGCTCCCGAGTAGACCGGCTGAAGAGATGAACCCGGAAGAGCGGCCCGTGCTCGAGATCGAACGGTTTGTGAGCTTCACTCGTAAGTCGCTGGTGGAGTTTGGCTTCACTCGAGCGCTGTGCGTCTTCAAAAGTGAAGCAGATTTCAGCCTTCCCATGAACCTTCTGGATGGGCACGTTAGCTATTGAAGCGAATGTCGTTCGCAGTGAACCATGGCGATCGACGAGCGCCTGAAACGCTATGCGTAGTGCAGGGACGTCAATTTCGGACGTAATCCTGATGCTCAGGGCAATGTTGTATGCCACGCTCTCAGGCGATAGCTGGTGCAGAAACCAAAGCCCTTGCTGACCAAAAGAAAGCGGATACTCGTCTGCTTCTCGTATGTGGGGAGCGGGAGTCTTGAGCGGCGGCTGGTGATTCAATTCCCGCTCCGCTCTGAGAGCAAGAGCGGTGATGCTGGCCGTTTCCAGAAAAACCGAGGGCGGCCATGGGAGCCCGAACTTTCTCTGGACATCATGCGCCAGATCAACAGCGATCAACGAATCCAACCCGAAATGCAGGAGCGGCCGATGAGTGGCTATCCCCTTTTCGGAGACACCGATTCTTGCCGCAAGCCGAGTTACCAGCCAGTTCTGGACCTTGTCAAAATTCCAGACGGACAGTGTTTCCGTAGGCAGTTCATCTGTCACTGGCTCGGCCTGCCACCGGCCAATTACCTGGAGCGCGCCTTCGAGGAAGTGTTTGCGGCAGAGGCGGCGCTGAATTTTGCCACTGGAGGTCCTGGGAACACTGCCTGCTTTTACCAGCACAATTTCTTCTAACTGCAGCTCGTGTTCCTCGGCGATCGCCTGCCGCATGCGCATCAGCAAGTGCGGTAAACCGGTTTTATGGTGGCGCTGAAGTTCCTGGACAAGCACTGCGCGCTCCTCGGTTCCAACCGGGATTGAAAAAGCAGCGCCTGTTCCCAGAGAGACTTCCGGGCAGGCTTCACGGGCGGTGCGCTCAATGTCCTGAGGGTAATAGTTTCGCCCACGAATAATGATCAGTTCCTTGTGACGGCCCGTAACAAAGACGTTTCCGAGATGAATGAATCCAAGGTCGCCGGTTCGGAGAAAGCGATGGCTGTCAGAATCCAATTTCGCTTTGAAGATGTCTTCAGTCTCTTGCGGCCGGTTCCAGTACCCAAGCGCCACGCTCGGGCCGGTGACCCAGATCTCTCCAACCGTATCAGGCGAGCACTTTTGTTTTGACTCGGGATCGACGATTTTGATCTCCATGGGAGCTGCAAAAGTACCGGATCCAACCAGTGTGCGTTCACCCGAACCAGATCCATTCGCAAAGATGACTTTATTCTGTTCCAGCGCGCTGGATACAACGGAGCATCGCGTTAATTCGGGTTCGTTTTTGCCTCCGGAAACCACCAGCGTGGCCTCGGCAAGCCCGTATGCCGGATAAAAAGCAGTTCTCCTGAAGCCACACCGTGCAAACGCGTGTGCGAAGCGATCCATGGTCTCTGGAAACACCGGTTCAGCACCGGTGAGAGCCATCCGCCATGTGCTCAGGTCAAGGGTTTGCTTCTCTTCATCTGAGATCTTGTTGACGCACAGTTCATAGGCAAAGTTCGGGCCATCACTATGCGTAATGCGGAATTCTGAGATTGCCTTCAGCCAATCGAGCGGGCGCTGAAGGAAAGACATCGGCGCCATGAGATAGCCGGGGAAGCCCGAATACAGCGGCTGGACGATGCCATGTACAAGTCCCAGATCATGAAAGTGCGGCAACCAGCTCAGAGAAATATCGTCAGCAGTATGGCGGAAAGCCGTTGCAAGGTACCTGGAGTTCTCGAGTACATTGGCGTGCGAGACCATCACGCCCTTCGGTTCCGAGGTCGAACCTGAAGTGTACTGGAGGTACGCTATTGCTTCCGCATTCGAGACGCACAGGCCGTTATCACTTGTTGATGCGGTCCCAAGGATATTTGTAGCGACCCACTGCAGCGCTCCCATCTCAGGCGTGTGAGCCGTGAT
>JBLMYN010000334.1:0-7478 GCA_050258305.1 Actinomycetota bacterium | reverse complement strand
ACCAATGAACAGCTCTGTTCCTCCATATCTCTTGGGCGGGATCGAGATATACGGAGGCGCAATGAGGGCGATTTTCATGGCACTGGAATCCGAAGGGGTACACCTAAAAAGATGTGATGACAGCATCCAGTGGTTTCCTGCGGCCATGCTTCGGAGATCAGACGGCGGCAATCCTTGAATCCAGCTTCCGCCCGCTCGCGATTTCCACGGCCTGCTCGAATTCGCGTGCTCTTCTTGTATTGCTGTGTGAGGCAAGGACGCGCTCGCGCGCAGCCCGGCCAATCGCCTGCAGCTCACAGTTGGAATAGCCGGAGACGTAGCGGATGACATCGTTACGCGTCACTGGCAGCAGGATTTCAGCACCGGGGCTGAAGAACGTGTCCAGACCAGGCCAGGTGTCGGAAACGATAGCAGCCCCGCAGGCGGCCGCTTCGAACAATCTGACAGAGGGAGAGTATCCGGCCATCACCATGTCACGGCGAGTGATGTTCAGCGTCATCCGGGAAGAGCTGTACAGCGCGGCGTGAAACCGGGGTTCCAGGTGCACGATGCGCCTGACGTTAGGGGGCCAGGAAATAGCGGCAGGGTATTGAGGACCGGCGACCAGGAATTTGCTTTGCGTAAGCCGGCGGGCTGGAGCGCAGAGCAGTTCTTCAATCTTGGGTTGCCGGTCCGGCGCGTACGTTCCCATGTAGCTAAGGTCACAGGCAAAATCAGGACTGGGCGGAAGCGGACGATGCCTTTCGGGGTCTACGGAGCAATAGAGAGGGACCGCAAAAGGAACGCGGAATTCTGATTCCAATTCCGTGAGCACCGGCCCGCCGGTGAAGGTGAAGTAGAGGTCCAGGTTGGGAAGGTGGCGCTTGAGCAGGTAATCGGTTTCGCCATGCCGGCGCAGCCGGCTCAGAGTAATAGGCGTGTCGATGTCATAAAAGGCTTTCACCGGCGCATTCGAGGCCAGCACTTCATTGAGAGCGGCTATGCCGTCAGGAAAATAGGAGCCCACCACGGCAACGTCGCAGTTGCGCAACTGCTCCCGCACGGGACGAAGGATTTGCTTCCAGTCGTCGTAAAGCCTGACTTCGCAGTAGGGAGGCTCGGGCAGGTCGCGGTTGTTCTCATACCATTCGACATTGCGTTCAAAGAACACAATGCGGTGGCCGCGGCGATGCAACGCGCTGCACAGCGCGCGAAAGGTGGTGGCATGCCCGTTGCCCCACGATGAAGTGATCGAAAGTCCAAAGATGGTGATGTTCATGGCAATTCGTAGGCCAGAGTGTGTTTGAGTCCGGAAGCCGGCGAGCCGTCAGGCAGCCAGAGCCCTTGTGTCCTCCACCAGCAGGTCAAATTCCCTGGCCCGCAACGTATATGTGTGGTCGCGCAGTGCGCGGCTGCGCATTCGCGAGCCAACCACTTTTGCATCATCTGCATTCAAGGAGCGCAGGCAGTAGACGATGTCTTCCGCGTTTCCAGCCACCAGAATTTCTGTGCCTGGTTCGAAAAAGGTCTCCACGCCAGTCCAGCGATCCGTGATTACGCAGCAGCCCGCTCCCGCGGCTTCAAACACGCGAGTGGGCGGAGAGAAGCCGACGCCCGCCATGGAGTTGCGGTTAATGTTCAGCACCATGCGCGCGGAGCAGTTCACCAGGTTGTGATCGCTCGTCCCGACATGTCCTATCCAGCGGACGTTCGCGGGCAGGCGCTTGTCACCCCAGCCTTCGCCACCGAGAACAAAGCTGAGCTCCGGCGCCAGCTCGGCGGCGCGAAGGAAGAAATCCTCCACGCGCCGCTCGCGATCCGGGAGGCGGTTGCCCACGAATACCAGATCGCAACTCAGATCTGGATCCGGCGGAACCGGATGATGTGTCTCCGGATCGAGCGCGTTGTAAATAGGATGGCAATTCGCCGCGCCGAGACGGAGATAATGCTCTACCACGGGCGGGCCGCCGCCATAGGTGAAAATAAAGTCATACTCCGGGATCAATCGCCAGAATGGATCGGCGGGATCGTTTTCGACTCGCGCCAGGGTCGCAGGCGCGTCCACATCCCAGAAGGCAACGCGGGTCATTCCGGTGCGGCAGTCGAGAACGCATTCTTCGAGCAGCTGGTCAAAAACGCCCACGCCGCTGTGCTTGATCACCAGGTCGCTGTGGCAGGCTCGCCGGATCAGATGTTGGAGTTCGCTTTCTGTCTCATAGACGACCGACTCGACATAAGAGAAATCTCCGAAATCGCGCTTCTGCTGGCGGCCGTAGGCATCGGGTTCGGCAAAGGTGATGTGGTGCCCAAGGGCGTGCAGCTGTTTATAGATTCCCCGGTAATAGGTGGCGGCGCCGTTCCAGTAAGAAGACGTGATGCTGGAACCGAAGACGAAAATGTTCATCGCGCGATTTCCTCGCAGATAGAGATCAATTGCCGGGCCCGGTGAGCGCAGGTGTGGCGCTCACGAATGGTTCTGAGGCCGCGCTCGCCGATCTGGCGCCGAGCGGCCTCGTCGTTCAACAGATGTTCAATGGTGGCCTTCATTTCGCGGCCGTCGCTGGCAAGCAGGTAGTCTTCTCCGGGATGGAAGAGATGCTCTTCATCCCTCCAGGCAGAGCAGACCAGAGGTATGCCGCAGGCCAGCGCCTCAAAGACCCTGATCGTGGGAATGCCGCTGAGTCCGTTCGCATACTGCTGCCTGGGTATGTGGACGGACATGGCGCTGGAAGCATACACCTGGGGCGAAAGGAGGTTGGGCAGATAGCCGCGGTAGTCGATGGCTGCATCTTTGAGCTGCTCCAGGGCATCCTGCGGGTATCTCACTCCGTGCACTACCACACGCCGTTCCGGGAGCGCGCTCGCCGGAGCGATGAGGAATTCGCGCAGTTCGCGCGTGCGTTCCTCATCGCCCCAGTTGCCGATCCAGAGAACGTCGATTTCCCTGGGGCGCTGCAGCGGTCTGAAGTGGTTGACATCGGCGGCTTCATGAAAAGTCCACGCGCGGGCAACTCCGAATCCGTCCGCATAAATGCGGCGAATCGCCTCGCCAAAGGCAAGAACTCCATCCACCAGGTGCAGGTCAAACTTCAGGATTTCTCCGGCCCGGCTATAGGCGCGATGGTGCGTGTCATGGAACAGCGCCACAAATCCGAGCTTCTTTTTCAAGGCGAGCACGCCGTTGACCACGGAAGGCTCGTTCCACTCGTGAAGAAGAACCACATCTGTGCCGTGCAACTCGCCTTCAAGGAAGTGGTTGAATCCGGGATCGGAGCGCTTATAAAAGCGGATATCGAGTTCAGGATAGGCGGCGCGAAAAGAACCGATGGAATGGACGGCGCGTTCGCCTTCCTGCGCCACCAGATTGTTCAAAGACCAGCTTCCCAGCTCTTCGTAACAGCGCACGCGATGACCCATATGAACGAGCTCGCGCATCAACCCGCGCAGGAAATGGGCGTTGCCATGGTTCCAGTCGGAAATGAGCGAATGGCAGAAGAGCGCGACATTGAGCTGCTGGTTCATGGTGTGGCTACGCTCGCGGGCATCAAAGCCTGATAGAGCTCCAGATACTGGTCGATCATGCGCGCTGCGGTGAACTTCGCTCGCGCATGATTGTAGGCACGGTTGGCATACTGCCGGCGCAGGCTGAAATCGCCTGCCAGGCCATCCAGCACGCGACGAAGGTCAGCGGCATCATCGCTGCGGAAGAAAACGGCAGCGCCTTCCCATAGTTCGCGGAACGTAGGAATATCACTGGCCACAATGGCGCAGCGGGATAATGCGGCCTCCACCGGCGCAAGTCCAAACGGTTCATAGCGTGACGTCGCTGCGTAAATGGCCGCGCGGGAAAACAGCTGCACCATTTCGTTTTCGTCCTGCTGTGGCTGGAGATGGACATTTTCCCTGAGCTCTTCAACTCCGAACGCGCTGGTTTGAAATTCAGGATGGCGATCAACGCCGACAATATGCACGGGCGCCGGCATGTCCTCCTTCAGAAGGAGTCCCGCGTTCTTGCCGCTGTCCCAGAGCCGGCCGACGGTGAGGATCGTGTCTTCCTTGCTCACGTGAGGATTGAACAGAGACGGCGTGCGGCCGTTATGGACGACAGCGCTGTTTTGCGGCTTCCCATAAATGCGCTCGATCTGGTCGAGCATCCAGCGCGAAGGAGCCACCACGGTGGTGGCACAGGCAAGGCCGCGGCCGACACTTTCACGGTACCAGCGCAGCCAGGCGGATTCAGCGGGTGGGTGCTGGTGCACGGCGGACCACCAGCTGATCACGTCACTGTGCGCGACCACGATTCGCGGCACATTGCCGGCAAGAGCGCCGTAGTGGAATTGGTTCAAGTGCAGCAGATCCGGCCGGGTTTCAGCGATGACCTGGCTGAGGTATGCAGAGGAAGCCTCCATGTCGGCTTCCGAATCCTGCATCCATTCCAGTTTGAACGCGGTTGGGCGAAAATCGACCTGCGGAAGCGCCTCAAGCCAGCGGGTCTGCGCAGTGGAAGGAATGTCACCGAAGCTGACAAGCGTTATCTTGACGCCCCGGTGCACCAGCCCTGAGACCAGCTCTCGCGCATATGTCCAAACACCGCCGAGCGTATCAGCGGTGACTAAGATGTGCATTTTCCAGTTCCTCAAGGCAGACCGGTTTCTGCTCCTGGATGTCGCTGTAGCCTTTGTCAGCAAACGTGGTGGTGTAGTAGCGATGCGCCCGCTCCCATGCCAGATCGTCCGGCGTGGCGGAAAACGTCTGCTGGTACAACGGACTTCCCGGGAACGGGAACATGGGCACCGGTTCGCTGACCCATACCCCCTTGCTTCTTAGATGCTCCTGCCAGCTCTGAATCTGCCCGCGATCATCATGATCGGTAAGAATTAAATTTGCCTGGACCCAGGGGATGCGAGCGCGAGCATAAATGAGAAGTTCTGAGATACGGTCCGTGCCGATGCGGCAGTTCTTGCGCAGCTCTTCGCGGCCTTTTTCGGTGATGGACTCAATGCCGCATTCCATCGATATGCAATGCGCGCGTCCGAGCAGATCGAGAGTTTCTTCATTCCAGAGATCAATACGGGTCTGGAAGCCGATCTTCAGCGGGCGTTCGGCGATGGCCTGCAACAGCCGGTGCACATTCCTTCCCACGCCAAAGATCTCGTCGATGAAGTAAATGTAGTCGACTCCGCGGGCGATCAGCGTATCGACCTCGGCGAGCACCGCTTCCACGCTGCGTTCGCGAAATTTGTTACGGAACAAGGTCTTGTTGCAGAAGGTGCAGGCCCAGGGGCAGCCGCGGGCAAATTCCAGTTCCGCACCGAGCCCCTGATCGCCGGTGAAAACGTGATGCCGGTGCTGGTGTGCCTCAACATGGCAGTTGTGGAAATCGAGTGCGCCGAGGGCGCTCATGTCAGCGACGCCGAAGGATGCGCTCATATGCTCGCCGTTTTCCGTGCGGTAACAGCAGCCGGTGATCTCCTGCCATGGCTGATCGGCCAGAAGTGGAATGATCTGGTCCGGCTCGCCGCGCAGCGCGACCTCGCAGCCCGTCTTGCGTAGCGTTGCCGCCGGCGTCGCCGAGGCATGTGGGCCGATGGCGACCGTTACAGCCTTGCCATCGCCGAGAGCGCGGAACCACTCCATTGGCACCCGGAGCTCCGGAGGCGGGCACCGCCAGAACAGGTATGAGGGAGCCGTGGGAATCACAAGGAAGTCGGGCGCGAACGCGGCGAGCCTGGGCTTGACCTGCTCTGAGCTGAGCTGGTCTGTCTGCGCGTCGATGAGCAGAGCGTCGTGTCCGGCAGCGCGGATCTGGTCACAGGCAAACATCAGCTCAAGCGGGATGTGCGGTTCGCGACAACCGAAGTATGTTGAGCCGGTAAAGTCCCAGTTTGGGTTGACGAGTGCAAACTTCATGCGGCCCTCTCGGAATTGTGGCCGACGCCGGCGAATGCCTCAAGGGGAGCGGACGCCGCCGGGCCGGTGAGGACTCTCTGGTTCTCCTCCCAAAAATCCCGCAAAACTTCGAGTGTCTGTTTGAGATCGATCAACGGTTTCCAGCCGGTATGCCGCCGGAGTTTGCTGTAATCCGTGACATAGACAAGCTGATCGCCCGGCCGGCTTTGATCAGAGACATGGTCCAGCCTGCAGCCGGTGAGTTGCTGGATGGTGCGCATCAACTCGAGCAGTGAAGTTGTGTTGGCGATGCCGCCGCCCACGTTGTAAATCTGCCCGGCGGTAATGGGAAGGTTTTCCCGCACGGCATCGAAGGCGCGTAGCAGGTCGTTCACGCAGAGCACGTCGCGAACCTGGCAGCCATCGCCGTAGATCACCACCGGTTTCTGCTGGAGCGCGGAGTAGAGAAAATGAGCCACCCAGCCCTGGTCTTCCGTGCCGAACTGCCGCGGCCCGGCGATGCAGGACATACGAAAAACAACCGTGGGCAAACCGTAGATGCGGCTGAAATCGTGCACGTACTGGTCGGCAGCGCCCTTGGAGCAGCCGTAGGGTGAGTGGAAATCCAGCGGCTGCGATTCAGAAACGCCCCGGTGCCCGGGATAAATGTAGCGTTCGTTCCTGCGCTCGGGCGTCCCGAGCCCGAGGTCGCCATAAACTTTGTTGGTGGAAGTAAACAGGACGAAAGGTTTGTTGCCGGATTTGCGCGCAGCTTCCAGGATGTTGAAGGTTCCGCCGAGATTAACCTCGAAATCGAGACGAGGATCCATGACCGACGTGGTTACGGCTACCTGAGCGGCAAAGTGGTAGATTTCCCCGGCATCAGCGGCGGCCCGCGTCACCATGGACGAATCGCGGACATCGCCCACGGTAATTTTCAATCTATCGGAGGAGCCGGCGGCTTGCCTGAGCCAGTCGAGGTTGTGCCGCACGCCGGCACGGCTGAGATTATCAAAAACATGCACCTTGGCATCTGTTCTGGTGAGCAGGTAGTGCGCCAGATTCGCACCTATGAAACCGGCGCCGCCGAAGATCAGTACAGAGCGGGTTTTGTCTTTGGTCATTTCTTTTCCCCTTCGTCCGGTCTCAAGCTGTCAGCCCAAAATTGCTGAGTTGGGCCACAGCTTCCGCCGCACGATCCTGTGGCTGCTGCAGGCGCAGCCAGCCGGCTAATTCCTTAATGCCGTCGGCGAAGCGAACCCTGGGTTCATAGCCCAGGTATTTCCGGGCGGCAGAGATATCCGCAAAGCAGTGGCGAATATCGCCGGCCCGGTATTTCCCCGTGAGCTCGGGAAAGATTCCGGATTCCAGCGCTTCCATCAGGGTTGCTCCCACTTCGCGAATCGACACCGGCTCGCCGGAACCCACGTTGAGCGCCATCCCGTCAGCGCCGGGCCGCTCCATCGCCAGCAGATTGGCTTGTACAACGTCGTTTACGCTGACGAAGTCACGCATCTGCCTGCCGTCTTCAAACACCAGAGGCGCCTTGCCGTTCAGCAGGCGCGCGGCAAAGATCGCCGCTACTCCGGTGTAAGGATTGGACAGGGCCT
>JBLMYN010000333.1:0-9148 GCA_050258305.1 Actinomycetota bacterium | reverse complement strand
CAAACGTCCTTAAATCTCCTGTGGACGCTTTGCGAAATTAGATTTTTTAACAGCGTTCTAAGAAAGCCAATAAGGAAGCCAGCAGATCATGAGGTCAACACAGTTCCTCCCCTGAAGATTGTGCGCGCTCAGGAACTGGTAAACCGGTCCCCCAGGGTACCTGACCAAGAGGCACAAGATGGCAGATCTGCTGAAGCTCATCGTCTTCTCCATGATTCGTTGCTGGCATTTAAAGAAAGGTCCTGTGATCTCCTGCCGTACAGGCCAGCCTCGATCTGCCGTGGCATCCATCACCGGAACTTATCTTGTCTGCCTCGGCTGCGGAAAAGAGTTTGCCTATGACCTGGACAATGGCAGGGTGATTGATCCTGAACCGGGACAGCTCAACCTCATTGGGGCCAAACTGATGGAAGTCTGCGGCTTCAAGCGGGTCGACCACACGGCTCCGGAACGCGAGGTTTTGTAATGGCAAGGCTGGTCAGGAAGGTTCTGCGCTGCAGGCACGATTTTTCCGGTGGTCCGGCATCGTACAACACGAATGAAAGGCCGCCCGCCGCATTCAAGGTCGGCGGCCGGACGATCTGCCTTGATTGTGGCAAGGAACTGCCACGCGACTGGCACGAAGTGAGCGTGCCCGCAGAGATTCCCAGCCGCTATGAAGCCATGATGGCGCTTGCGACGACGGTAGCCGAATCCTGACCGGCCCTGCAATCACGCCCTGCATGGAAAGCGCCGTATTTCAGGAGTAAGTTTGCCTGCCCGCGTTCTGCTGGCTTTTGCCCCGCCAGTTGCTGATAAACGCCAATACTGCTATTCCTTCCGCGGCTTCACTCTTAGATATGAGAGATAGGTTTGGCCGCAGAGGCACACTTTTCTGCGATTTCGCTTCAACAGCACGGCAACTACTGACACGCGCGGGTTTTTATGATTCTGGGCCGATTGGAACAGGATCGTACAGCATTTCTGTTTCGGCGCGGGACACGACCCCGCACATGCAAATGCCTCTGTAACGCCGGAATCATCGCTCACCGTGGATGTTACGTTACAGTGAAAGCAGGGGCTCGGAGTGCATCCCCTGTGCGAGTTAAGCGGACTTTTGCCCGGTCGGCGCTCTGAAATCGAGCACCTTTCCCCGTTCCGATTCCGGTAACCATTTCTGGTGTGGGTAAATGAAACTTGCCGGAATATAGAACCTGATGAGCTGTCCCATACTGCCTCCCAGGGTCAACGTGCATTTGGGATGGGCTCAGATTAGAAAGGATTTCTTAATGGATCATGAATGGGCAATTAGAAAAGTTAATCGCAGGCCCCGGGTGCCCCAAACCAGAAAGGGACGCCACTGGAGCGGCGTCCCTGAATGAAAACGGTTCCTCTTAAACACTCACCGGCTGCTTGGCATGGTTCTTGACCGGAACGCGGGTAAACCAGTTATGCCGGTCCTTTTCCTTGCCGTGTACGATGCCGAAGAACTCGCGTTGCAAGGCGAGCGTTACAGGCCCGGTTTTCCCGTGATTGATGCTGATCTTGTCGATGGACTTGATGGGCGTGATTTCCGAGGCGGTCCCGCAGAAGAAAACCTCGTCAGAGATATAGAGCATTTCACGCGGAATCATCTTCTCAATCACTTCGATTCCGATATCCTGTGCAAGGGTAATGATGGCATCGCGCGTAATGCCGGGCAGGACGGAGTTGCCGAGCGGCGGCGTAAGCAGTTTGCCTTTGCGGACCACAAAGATGTTCGCGCCCGAGGCCTCGCTGACGTAACCGTTCACGTCAAGAGCGATGCCTTCAACGTATCCGTTTACGATGGCTTCCATCTTGATGAGCTGCGAGTTCATGTAATTGGCGCCCGCCTTCGACATGGCGGGCATGGTGTTGGGCGCAATGCGCGCCCAGGACGACACGCAGACGTCCACTCCCTCGCTGACATCGCCCTTGCCCAGATATTTCCCCCAGGGATAATTGATCATGTAGATCTCGGTGGGGGAATTAAAGGGGTTCACGCCGGCTTCGCCATATCCCCGCATGACGATGGGACGGAGATAGCAGGGCCATACGCCATTGGCGCCCACCAGGTCGCAGGCTGCCTGGCAGAGTTGATCAACGGAGCAATCCGGTTCAATCCGGTAGATCTTGGCCGAATCCAGAAGGCGCTGCATGTGTTCGCGGAGACGAAAGATGGCCGGGCCATCCGCGTGGGAATAGCAGCGAATGCCCTCGAAAACCGAGGATCCGTAGTTGATGACGTGAGACATCACGTGGATCTGGGCGTCATTCCAGGGGATGAGTTTTCCGTTGTGCCAGATCTTCTCGGTCGCTTGAATCGCCATTCGTTGGCTCCTTCATTCAGATTAGAGGTACCGTTGGTCGAGAGTGGCTGCTCTTAACGCGAAGGGCGGGGCTAAGCGCAGGACTCCAGTTACTTAGATATGCATCGTGAAGCGAACGGCACATTATATCTGACGGAAAAAATCCCGGCCAACATAAGAATTGGCCGCGCTTTTCGGGCGCGGCCAAAATTTGTCAGCCGGGAGAGGCGAATCTTAGTGCTGCTGGCCCGCGTCCAACGCCGTAGCGGCAGTTTTTCCGCTTTCGGCGGGTGCAACCGCCCCGGAGGGGGCAGCAGACGGCAAATTCTGGGCCACCGTGATTTTGGGCGTATGCAGGTACTCCCTGGGGTTTGCCATGATCACCGGCATGGCGGCAAACGGCTTGGAATAGTTGTTGGCTGCGTTCCAGAAAAGGAATCCGATTCCGCCGTGCTGGTTCGATGTACGGACTTGCGTGAGGATGTACTCAGGAGAGTAGGTCTTCGTGCGCCAGTGGAAGGCCTGCAGCCACGGGCGAATAACCGCGCCTGATCCTGCCGTCACTTTCACATAACGATCCATGGAAACGCTGATGAAGTGTTCCGGCGCGTCGCCCGGGTCCTTGTAGCCATCCATGCCGAAAAAGTGCGAAGGGTAAATCATGGGCGAGATGATGTCGCAGTGCTTTGCCATCTTCACAATGTCCTGCCCGGTGTGGTTGAGGTCGACCTTGCGCTGCCACGCCATCACGCCGAAAACATCGATGGACACGAGGACGCCCATGGGATGCAGCTCTGAATAGGCGCGGTCTAGGAAGGCGGCGATGACGTCATCGCGATGCAGCTTGGGATTTTTCTCGAACGCGAATTGAGCGTCGGGTTGATTACCTTCGGCAGGGAAGCGGACGTAGTCAAACTGAATCTCATCCACGCCGGAGCCCGCTACATATTTGGCCAGGGCCAGGTTGTAATCCTGGACTTCCTTTCTTGAAGGGTCTGCCCATACCTGTTTGCCGTTTTCAAGCCATGGCCGATGCAAGCTGCGCGACTGCACCGCGAGTTCGCTGTGATTCTGGGCGATGTTGTTGTCGCGGAACAGCGCCTGCCGGGCGATCACGTGCATGCCCATGGAGTGGAGAAAGCGGGCGTATTTGGGGAGATTGCTGATGGGGTAATGCGTGAGCTTGCGCGCGAGTGGATTCTGGAAGGGAACATTGATGGTCCCATCACTGTCCTTGATATCGAAGACCACGGCATTGCCGCCCGCATCATGCCAGCGGCGCACAAGGTCGATTCCGTAGGCGCTCCCTGCAGTATCGCCGGTCATATAAATGGCCCGCACTTCGCCGTCCCTGGGGAAGGGCCGGATCTTTTCCATGACCGGTTGCGGTTCAATTCCGGGGATCAGAACGGTGTCTCCGCGCTTGAAGGTTTTCCTGCCGCTGTTGTCCGCGGCAATGGCATCAACATACTCCGCCACAGTCATGTACTTCGATTCGGTCAGATGATTGCGGGCAAGAAACTGTGCGGTGGTATAGGCCTTCGCCTGGTAGGCGAGAGTTCCGGGTGGTAGCTGTTGGGCGGCCGTTGTCGCGGACGCAGCGGCCGCGTTTGAGGCTGCGGGCTGCTGGGCCGCGGAGGCGTGCGCTTCTGACATCAGATGTCCGTGACGCGTGAAGACAATAGTTACTACAACCAGGACAGCAGCGATGAGGACTGTGGTGGATGCAAAACTAAATTTTTTGGGTGCCATGCGACTCTTTTCCGGGGTCTGCGAGGCATCTTAGCACGCCAGCAGAGACTCTGATCAAAATGGCTGCTGGTCGCTGTACTTTTGTCACCGGCCACGCATCTAACCGTGAGATGCACACTGAGCGCATGTTGGCGGATCGGTAATTACAACTCTGCAGTCAACCATTCCATCTCAGCAAGCAGACCTCAGTGTTACGGAGGCATCCTCGGCGGAAGAGGCGAGGACATATATGCGGACCGGTCTTAATACAGCACTTGATCCCAATCGGCGCAGCGCGGATGCGCAGGATTTTGAAATGGCACTGCGCCGGAAAATTGTGGGCCAGGACCCGGCGGTCGAGAAAGTAGTCGAGATCTATCAGATGTTTCTGGCGGGCTTGAACCCTCCTGGCCGTCCCGTGGGGAACCTCCTGTTCCTGGGGCCTACCGGATCGGGCAAGACCCGAGTGGTTGAAGCCATGGCGGAAGCTCTGTTCGGTGATCCGCGAGGGGTCATCAAGATCGACTGCGCGGAGTTCCAGCACAGCCATGAGATTGCCAAGCTGATTGGCTCGCCGCCCGGCTACCTGGGACATCGCGAAACCCACCCCCTGCTCACTCAGGAAGCTCTCAACCAGTGGCACACAGAAAAACTGAAGCTCACGCTGCTGCTCTTCGACGAGATTGAAAAGGC
Organism: Actinomycetota bacterium; assembly: GCA_050258305.1. Taxonomy (GTDB): domain Bacteria; phylum Acidobacteriota; class Terriglobia; order Terriglobales; family Acidobacteriaceae; genus Angelobacter. The sequence continues at coordinate 4,415 of JBLMYN010000333.1, read as the reverse complement.
CAGTGACGCCCTGTGGCAACTTCTGCTCGGCATACTGGACAAAGCCTCTCTCACGCTGGGCGACAACCGCCGCGTCGACCTCTCGCAGTGCCTGATCGTGTTGACGTCTAATCTGGGCGCGGGCGAGATGAATGACATTCTGAGCGGCGGACTCGGTTTCGCCAAGCCCAAGAAGCTGGAGCAGATTGTTGATGCCCGGATCGATGAAAAGATTACCCGCAGCGCGCAGGAAGCGGCCCGGCGGAAATTTTCCCCGGAATTCATGAACCGTATCGACAAGATTGTAGTTTTCAAGATGCTGAAACCCGAACACCTGGAGCACATTCTGGAGATCGAACTCGGCATGGTCCAGCAGCGGATCCTCCAGGCAACCGGCAATCACCAGTTTGTATTCACCTGTACGCCTGCGGTGAAGCGGTTTCTGCTCGTTGAGGGGACTGACCCCAAGTACGGGGCGCGTCACCTCAAGCGAGCCATCGAGAAAAACATCGTTTTCCCTCTCGCGAACCTGGTGGCTACGGGACAGATCAAGCTGGGTGATTTCATCAGGATCGATTTCAAGGAAAACGCATTTACCTTTACCAAGGAAGCCGAGGGAGCGCTCGTCCCCGTACTGCTGGAAAAATACGGCGATGCGGGCGCAAATCACTCGGTGGCAGCGCGGGCCGGCCGCGGAGCCGGAAAGTCGGCTCGAGACTTTGGCGGGTCGGCATCGTCATTGCTGGACCACAAATAGCGCTGGACCAGAAATCGGCACAGGGAAGTCTTAGCCGGACGATCCAAGCTGCTTCCCCGCAGCCTTCGTCTTTTCTCCTGCTGGATCGACCGCACCACACCCCCAGGACGGCCGTAACTCACCAGAAGACATGGACCTTGGGTATTCATGGAACGGTAGCGTCTCGTCTAGAATGGAAACAGTTCTTCCTTAAAACCGATGACAGCTTACAAAACAGTGATTCTCCCGGCCCTTCTCCTGGTCGGCCTTATGCTCGCCGGCTGTGACGACTCAACGCCGAGTACGGCAAACCGGGCAACACCGGAAAAGAAGGTGACTGAAACCGAAACCGGCCGATTCGCGCTGCAAAAGATGCTGCCGGTCGTGCGGCTTTGGGCAGGCGATGCCCGGCCGATCCAGCTTGAATCCAGCCCGTCAGCTCAAAGCGACGGCCACGATGGCAAAGCGAGTTTCTGGCGCGGCGTTTTTGCCTCGGCATCGCTGGGGAAATCCGAACCGTTTTCATGGTCAGGCGTGCCGGACTCGCGCGGCGTCGATCACGGCAGTGAGGACACTTTCAATCCCAACAACCGCTCCACCCAGACCTGGGACCTGGCTTTCCTGAAGGTGGACACCGACAAAGCTTTTGAGGTGGCCCAGGAACACGGTGGGAAACAACTGCTGGCGAAGGATCCGAAGATGCCGGTGATGTACTTTCTGGGCTGGAACGGACAATCCAGCCAATTGGCGTGGTTTGTGATCTATGGCGGAAGCACCTCCAACGCCAAGCTGACCATACTGGTCGATGCCAGCACCGGCAGGTACGTTCGCAAGGAATAGATCCGTCTATTTGCCGATCATGTCGTCAATTCTGGAAATGTTCTTCCTGGCGGCAGAGGCAAAAGGGCCGTCGCGCTGAAGTTCAAGATACTTCCTGTAGTACATCCGGGCAGAGTCGAGCTGCTCCAGCCCCTCAAGGCTCTGCCCGAGCCGGAACGAAATGGCAGGATTGTCCGGTGTGAGACGCAGCGCGCGCTCAAAGCTCTGACGGGCGGCATCATACGCATTCAAGGCGAGGTATTTCTCACCCTCGGCCAGGTCTTCTGCCGCCATTCTGCCTGTGCTCGATTTGACGAACTCCGGAGGGAGACGCTCCTCCATACGTTTCATGCCTTCTTGCGACTCTCGGGCCTTAGGCCCCTCGGGGAGAATTTCCAGGTACTTGCTGTAATTGTTGTAGGCCAGGGAGAAAAGGTCCATCTTTTCCTGAGTTACGGCCAGGCCGTACGTAGCCTCGGCATCATTAGGCTTGTAATGGAGCGCATCGTGGAAACGCTCCAGCGCGGCGCGATAGTTTTTCCGGTTCAGGTAGTAATTTCCAACTTCAATATCCTTTTGCGCGCGGTGGGGATCGTAATTGACTGGCTGGCGCGCTGCAATGTCGGGATATGAAGAGCGAGGCGGGCCGGCGCTGAAGTCGATTTGCGAATCTTTGCTGGAGCTATAGCCCGGTTCCGCGGCGGGCGGCGGTGCGGGCCGGGATTCAGCCGGCGATGCAGAGGGTTCCGCGGCCGGGCCAGGTGCGGGTTTAGTGATGCGTTGCGGCCTCTCTTCTCTGCGCGGACGAATGTTTGGCTGGTTGTCGTCATCATCCTGAGCAAAGGCATGTGTGCTCGCGGCAACGAAAGTGAATGCGACGATACTGAGAACCAGGAAGCGCCGGGGGACCATGGAGATATTTTACCGGAATCCGGCAGATGGCCTGAGGCCGGGTGATTTTCACGAAAAAATCAAAGACCGCCAGAAGTCTGGCGGTCTTTGGTTCTGCGCAATGTCCCGGGGGAGGAGAGATTACATGCTCGGATTAGGAGCCGTGCTCTGCGCAGAAGCTGGAGCTTCCTGAGATTGTGTGTTGGTCATCAAACGCACGTCCACACGGCGGTTCTGGGCGCGTCCTGAAGCCGTTGTGTTGGAGGCAACAGATTTATCCTTGCCCAGGCCGATGATATAGATCTTGTAGCCGGGAACGTTTTTGGTGGCCAGGTACTGAACCACAGCATCGGCGCGGCGTTCGCTCAGCTTATAGTTGTAAGCCTTGGAGCCGACCGCGTCGGTATCGCCTTCCACCACCACCAGATAGCCCTTGGTGTTGGGGATCTCAGCCACAAGCTGATCGAGGGCGGCCTTGGCCTTGTCCGTCAGGATCGCCTTGTTGAAAGCAAAATGAACGCTGGTCTCGAGGACAGGACGATAGTTGTCGAGATTGGCGACCTGGTTGCTCAACGTGTCAATGCGGGCGTTCGCCTGCTGCGCCAATTGGCCAGCCTGGTCGGCGCGTTGCCGAGCGGCGAGGGCTTTTTGATCGGCTTCAGAGGCCTTGCTGTTCACGCCCTGAATACCTTGCTGGGCGCGGGCATCAACGTCACGGATGTCCCGGTTGTTCTTCGCTGTCAGGTCATCCAGCTGGTTGGTCTTATCGATAATCGGCTCGGTCTGCTTCCGGACGTAATTCTTTGTTGAACAACCAGCGCTGAACATCAGACTTGCTCCAGCCAGCAGAACCAATAAACTTGATCTCACGTTCATGGGGGGACGCTCCTTTTTTGAACACCCATCGCGGCGCAGGGGGAGCCGCGTAAACTTATTCCGCCTTAGACTAAAGCAAGTGAGCTGCCAATGTGAGGTACTGCTGGACTCCCTGAAACCAGCTTATTTTCAATCGCTTAGAGCCTCCCCAGCGATCGTACGATTGGTTGAAGCACCGCTCGCCATAGAAAATTTACCCAGTCGTTTACCTGTTAACATAAAGGTAAAGCAGACACATTGCCAATCATGCCGGGACACAAAGCCTGATTTCACCTCAAACCCTGGCCCGTCATCATGGAACAGGCGAGTTGCGGTCCTGCTCTGGCAATTTTTGGCACTTTTGTCATTTTTTGCAATCCAACTAATCTGCCGCTTTTCTGAAGCAGTTTGGCTCTGATGGACCTCCTCGCCAAAATCCGAACCATTCCCACCCAGCCCGGGGTGTATCTCTACAAAAACGCCGAGGGCGAGGTCATTTACGTGGGCAAAGCCAAGAACCTGCGTGCCCGCGTTCGCTCCTATTTCCAGGAAGGTGTCGGTGAGGCGAATGCCAAAACAGGCTCGCTATTGCGCGAGGCCGTGGATGTCGATTACATCGTGGTCGACAACAACAAAGAGGCCTTGGCGCTCGAAAACAATCTCATCAAGCAGAAAAAGCCCCGGTTCAACATTCTCCTGCGGGATGATAAGACCTACCCGTATATCAAGCTGACTCTGGGAGAGCGGTTCCCGCGGGTGTACGTGACCCGCCGCTTGAAAAAAGACGGCAGCGAATATTACGGCCCTTATTTTCCCGGGAACCTCGCCTACCGCATCGTGGACCTGATCCACCGGCATTTTCTGGTGCCCTCATGCAAGGTGGATCTCACCCGCTTTCATCCCCGCCCCTGTCTGCAGTATTACATCAAGCGCTGCCTGGGGCCTTGCGTTCAGAACCTGACCACGCCGGAGGCGTATCAGGAAGCCGTGCGCGACGTGCAGCTTCTGCTCGAAGGCAGGCAGACCGACCTTTCGCGCGGCCTGCGGGCGCGCATGCAGCAAGCGGCAGAGAGCCAGGAGTATGAGCGGGCAGCCCGCTATCGTGACCTGATCTCGACGGTGGAGCAGTTGCAGG
>JBLMYN010000332.1:0-2705 GCA_050258305.1 Actinomycetota bacterium | reverse complement strand
GTGACGCCGGGATTTTTCGCGACCCTTGGAGAAAGGATCACAGAGGCACGGCCCATTGCCGACGAGGACAGCGCCGGCACACGGCCAGTAGCCGTGATCAACGAGGCGTTTGCCAGGAAGTTCTTTGGCAAGGAGAACCCGATTGGGCAACACTTCGGCCCCGCTCCGCGACAGAACGCGGGAATGTACGAGATTGTGGGCGTTGCATCCGACGTTGACTTCGGGAATGGTGCGCAGCCCATGTATTTCCTCCCGGAGGCGCAGGGCACAAGGCTCCTTGATGCAGAGGCGGAAGAGCGTGAGGTCTGGTCGCATTACCTGTCCAACGTGGTGATCTGGGCGCCCGGAAATCCTCCCAACCTCGGAGAGCAGGTGAGAAAGGCGCTGGAGGCTGTTGATCCGAACCTCCTGATCAACGGCGTTGAGCCGTATGCCGACATCATCCACGACGATTTTGCCCAGCAGAACATGATTGCCAGCCTGACCTGGCTGTTTGGAACCATCGGGCTGGTGCTGGCCGCGGTCGGCCTCTACGGCGTGACAGCGTATGGCGTGGAGCAGCGCACAAGCGAGATCGGAGTGCGTATGTCGCTGGGCGCGAACCGCCGCTCGGTGGTGTGGATGGTGCTGCGCGCCGCATTCTGGCAAGTGGGAATAGGGCTGGCGTTGGGTATTCCGGCGGCAATCGGCGCGGGGTATCTGATGGCCTCCCACCTCTTCGGGGTAAGACCGTGGGAGCCCCTCATGCTGTTGCTGGCCGCTTTGCTGCTTGGGCTGGCCGCGCTGATGGCCGCCGCCGTACCCGCTCGGCGTGCCGCCAACCTGAACCCGGTGGAGGCGCTGCGGGCAGAGTGACGCCGGTCGGAATTTGGCAACATGGGGTTCCCGCTGATTGTACCCAGGGGACACCCCGCAAGCCTGGTTCATTGATCGGGGAACTTGTCTCTACTGTGCCCGGAAAAGGGACTTCGACCGCATAGCCTTGCAACGCCTATAGGGGACGGCAGGGGCTCCCAGTGTCCTTTCAGAATTTGTAATGCTGCCGCCGTTGTGCTAACTTGCGCAGTTTCAAACGCAACATCCATTTGAGGGGAGAAAACTGTGGCGGAAACGCGAGAAGCCATCAACGTGGAACCAAAATTTCAGCCGTACGTGCCGGCGACCGAAATCAGGCCCGAATTCACGTTCCGGGCCATCTTCTTTGGCGGACTCTTCGGGATTCTCTTTGGCGCGGTCACGGTCTATGTGGGATTGCGCGCCGGCTTGACGGTTTCCGCTTCTATTCCCATCGCTGTTCTCTCCATCAGTGTTCTGCGCGCGCTGGGGAAGGCGAGCATTCTCGAAAACAACATCGTCCAGACCACCGGGTCTGCCGGCGAGTCAGTCGCCGGCGGCGTCATCTTTACTCTGCCGGCTCTGATCTTCCTCGGCTTTCCGCTGGAATACGGGCGCATTTTTTTGCTGGCCTTCATCGGTGGATGGCTGGGCGTGCTGTTCATGATCCCGCTGCGGCGGCAGCTCATTGTCAAAGAGCACGGCAACCTTCTCTATCCTGAAGGCACGGCCTGCGCGGACGTGCTGATTGCGGGCGACAAAGGCGGATCATTTGCCGGTCGCGTTTTTGCCGGCCTGGGGCTGGGCGCGATTTACACGCTCTTCGAGAACGAAAACATGTTTGCCGCCTGGCCGAGCACGCCAACCTACAGGCCGAAATGGTTTCCCGGGTCCTCCATCAGCGCCAATACGACTTCTGAGTATCTGGGCGTCGGATACATTATTGGACCGCGGATCGCGGGCGTGATTTTTTCAGGCGGTGTATTCGCCTGGCTGGTCGTAATGCCTGCAATCAAATTCTTCGGCTCGCACGTTGCCGGGGCCATTTTCCCCGGTACGGTCCCGATTTCACAGATGAGCCCGGACCAGCTTTATGGCGCTTACATACGGCCCATGGGCGCCGGCGCCGTTGCAGCCGCCGGATTGATTACGCTGCTGCGCACGATACCCACCATTCTCGGCGCGTTGAAAGCAGGGATGAAAGACCTTGCCGCCGGGGCAGCGGGGGCGGCCGGACAGAGGCGTACGGAAAGAGACATCAACCTGAAGTGGGCCCTGCTGGGCGCCAGCGCGCTCCTCGTCATCATGTGGATCTTGCTCACCTTCAAACCGATTCACCATGCTGAGACATCGGCCGCGAACAATGTTTTTGCCGCTATCCTGGTCATCATTTTCGGATTTCTGTTTGTAACCGTTTCATCGCGCATTACCGGCCTGATCGGCAGCTCGTCCAACCCGATTTCCGGAATGGCGATCGCCACTCTCATGGCCACCTGCGCCATGTTCCTGGTGATGGGCTGGACGGCGACTGCATTTTCAGCTCTGGCCATCACGATTGGAGGCGTGGTTTGCATTGCATCGGCGAATGCCGGCAATACCTCACAGGACTTGAAGACCGGATTCCTGGTCGGCGCAACGCCGGCCCGACAGCAACTCGCGCTGATGGTAGGCGTTACTGTCTCGGTGTTTGCCATCGGAGCTACGCTCGGGCTGATGAACACGGGGCTGGAGGAGTTTCGTCCCGCCAGCATTCCAATCAATGTAAACAATCTGCCCACCGGAGTTACGCAGTATTCAGGCAAGTTCGACCGCCAGATAGTTCCGGTGAACACGGGACAGGCTCCCGTTGGCGCAGCCGAACAGACCACTCA
>JBLMYN010000331.1:0-12910 GCA_050258305.1 Actinomycetota bacterium | reverse complement strand
GCGGTTCTGTGCCGTAGCGCGCAACGCCTGGCCGGGGCGGCTGTGCATCACGAACATCTGCAGGCCGATGATGAATGCCCCTGCAATCCCGAACGAGAGCAGAGACGCTGCATTGATGGTGAATCGGCCGGCATGGAGCGTGCGATTCACCAGATCAATGTTCGCCTGGCGGTAGTCGGCGCCAAAGGTAAGCTGGGCCAGATCGATCAGGATCAGGTCAATGCCGATGGTCATGAGGATCTGCATGAACTCAGAGCGATCACGGATGGGCTGAATCAGCAGCTTGTAGACGAGATAACCGAAGACAAAAAGGAGGATTCCGGCGGGAAGGAACCCGTAATACGGATTGATGTTGAACCGGTCAAACAGCAGGAAGGTGGCATACATGCCAACCATCAGAAAGGCGCCATGCGCAAAGTTGACAATGCGCATGACGCCGAAAATCAGAGCCAGACCCATGCCGATCAGCGCGTAGAGAGCGCCAATCAGCAGGCCGTCCAGGCAGGCTTGAAAAAACGTGGTCAACTAAAGCATCCCTGCATTATTTGCGTTCTGACCATTTCGGAGCGGGGATGATGGGCTTGGAATCAGCAACATCCGGCGGATAGACCAGGTGGTATTTTCCGCCCTGCACCTGCGTGATCAACACCGTGTGCTGGTTCTGGCCGTTGGCGTCGAATTTCACCGGGCCGAACGCGCTGGTTTTCAGGTTCGTGGCCCGGATGGCATCGCGGATTTTCGCCGGCACGAGCGATTTGGCGCTGTTGATGGCCTGCGCCACCACCAGCAACGACTCATACGCCTGCATTGCGTGATAGGCCGGATGCGATCCGAAGCGCTTTGCATACTCGGCGTCGAACTCTTTGGAGCCGGGCCAGGGCGCGTCCGCCAGCCACTGAGAAACCGAGAAAGTGTACTCGGCATCTTTGCCCGCGCCTTTCGGGGTGGGAAATTCCGCCGCCGCAAAGCCGGTTCCTGCCGATGTGTAGTATCTGGGATTCAGGTCTACTTCGCGCGCCTGGCGCATGAGCGTGGTGGCGTCGAGCAGGTACGAGCAGAAATAGATGACCTCAGGGTTCGCGGCCTTCACGCGCCGCAGCACCGCCCTGTAGTCGGGAGACTTGGCTTCATACTGCTCAATGGCTACGAGTTTGATCCCGGCCCTGGTCGCGGCCTCTTTCATGGCCTGCATGTTGGCCTGACCGAAATTCGTTTTCTCGTACACAATGGCCATGGTTTTGGGCGAGCCATTGTGCTGCAGGAACTCAATCGTCTTTTTCGCGTAATCCCTGGCGCCGGCGCAGATCCGGAAAATCCACGGCGATTTGGAGTCCATCACGTTATCGGCCGTGGCCGTGGGAATCAGCAACGGAACCTGGTGCTGGATCACGGGATTGATCATGGCTTTGGCGTTTTCGCTGGAGTAGGGGCCAATCAGCACGGGGACGTGGTCCTGGTCAACGAGTTTGGAAACGCCCTGCACGGCCTGGTCGGGCTTGCTCTGGTCGTCATAAAAATCGAGCTCCAGTTTCTTGCCCAGCACGCCGCCCTTTGCGTTGATCTGGTCGAGCGCAATGGCGTAGCCATTCTTATGCGCTTCGCCGAATGCGGCCTGGCTGCCCGTAATTGAGGTGATCACGCCGATCTTAATCGTGTTCTGGCCGGCACAGAAGGTCGCGCTGAGAAGAATTGCAAAAGCGGCAAGGGACCTCGATCGCATTCAGCCTCCCACTTGATGGAGAAAGGATTGTTCGAGCGGCTGCATTATACACGCGCTTTCAGGCGGCTCCGGTCTGAATTCGAAGCGTTCCGATGCGCGCTTCATCACAGGAATGGCGTGTGAGCGCTGTCACATGACGCCGTGACCGATATCACGGTGTCAAAACCAGTTCACGGTTAAAGTGCTGGCATTATCGCTGCGAGGCACTTACTGAAGTTCGTGCAGAAGCGATGAGTGAGACGCTGACAGTGAGGTGAATACCCATTGAACGGCGCAAGTTGCCAGCATTCATGATGAGTATTTATTCATAGGTTTCACCCCGTCAGGTAATTTCCCTCGGCTGTCAGGGCGCTCACCGGAAGGTGAAGGTGCGATGAGCAGGCTCTTAAAGCCGATTCTCTGTCTACTGCTGTTTGCGGCGGTTCGGCTGAATGCAGGCGAGCATCCCGTGCCGCTCGAAAAGAACACGGATTCCGCCAAGTGCCTTGAGTGCCATGACGATAAAGGCAAGGGTGCGCATGTGCACACCGCCATCTCCATGGGCTGTACTACCTGCCATGAAATCAAAGTTGTTGATAAAGACACCACCAACATCGACCTGATCGCTCCGAAGGAAGAACTCTGTTTTACCTGTCATGAGAAATCCACCAGGGCGACTCTGCACGGGCCCTACAAGGAAGGCAAGTGCGTGCTCTGCCACGACCCTCATACAAGCCCATATGAGTACCAGCTCCGGGCCTCCGGCAACGCTCTTTGTCTTGAATGTCACCAGAACCGGCACTTCACGGGCAAAGTGGCGCTCTTCAAAACCGACCACGAACTCACTGAAGAGGAATACGCCGCCATTCCCAAAATCTGGCTTGATCCGACGCTGACCATGGGCCACCCGATGGGAATGCACAAGGTGGCGAACATGCCGGACCCCACGCACCCCGGGAAACAGATCTCCTGCCTCTCCTGTCATGAAAACCACGCTTCCGACCGGGACAGCCTGGTACGCACGGTGGAAGTGAACAAGAAAAAGATGGACGCGTGCGACGCGTGCCATTTGGCCAACGACAACGCCGCGATGGCGGCAGCGCAAAAACGCGCCGATGAACTCGAAGCGCAACGTGAGAAAGAGCAGCAACTGCAGCAGAAGCAACCGAACGTGATGCCGCAAAGGCCTCCGAAGGAAAAGATCAAGAAACAGTGAGTGAATCCCCCATGAATACGAGACTGCGACCAATTCGCTTCCTGATGATTGCACTGGCAGTTGCCGTGGTGCCCGGACTGGTGTCTGCCTCCGGCAAGAAGAACCAGCCGCCCGCGGTAGACAAGGCACAACTCATATGGCCTTTGCCGCCGGACAAGCCGAGGGTGAAATACCTGGAAGAGCTGAGCAACAACTTTGATATTGAGCCCCGGAAAAAGAAGTCATGGGTCGACAAACTGGTTGGAAACGCCGACCCCAACGTAACCGAGTATTTCGCCAAGCCGGCCGGGATCGCCACCGATTCTCACGGCCGGGTGATCTTTACCTCCACGCAGCTCAGCGAGGTCTTCATCATTGACCAGGGGCAGAAGAAGATCACCAGATTGCAGGGCGACCGCGGCATCGTGCTGCAGACGCCGCTCGGAGTGGCGGTGGATGCAAAAGACAACCTCTTTGTGTCTGATCCGATGCTGCACATGGTGTTGAAGTTCGATCCCAACCAGCACCTCGTGGCCACCATAGGAAGCAGCGACGGTCTGAAAAACCCAACCTTCATGGCTATTGATGAAGGACGCCGCCGCCTGTACGTGGTGGACTCTCACCTGCACCAGGTGCTGGTGTTCAACCTTGACACTCTGCAACTGGAACACAAGGTGGGGAAGCGCGGAGAAAAGAGCGGCGAGTTCAACTTTCCTGTCGGCATCGCGATCGGGCCCAACGGCGAGTTTGCGGTAACTGATACCGGAAGCTGCTCAGTGCAGGTGTTCACGCCCGACTACAAGTTTGTGCGCCGCTTCGGAACGCGAGGCGAACGTCCGGGTGAATTCACGCGGCCCAAGGGAATCGCCATCGACAAGGAAGGAGATTACTGGGTGGTGGATGCCGCCTTCAACAATTTTCAGATTTTCAGCCCGAAGGGCGTGCTGCTGATGTGGGTAGGACAGTTCGGCAACGTGCCCGGGGCGTTTAACCTCCCCATGGGGATTTACATCGACAAGAGCCAGAAAGTCTATGTGAGCGATCAATTGAACCATCGCGTACAGATCTTCCAGTTCCTCGGGGGAGGGAACTGACAAGCTTCTGTCCGGGCTTGCAAGACGGACAGTCTGCGGCAGCAACGGCTGCAGCAGCAGTTGAACGATCGGGGTATTGCAACAAGGCTTTTATTGCTTCAGGAGGTCTTATGAAAGTGATCGCAAAAGCCGCCATTCTGGCCCTCGTGATTTGCGTCGCTACATCGGCGTTCGCGGCACGCGCTCCCAAATCGGCTGTTTTTGGCTCTGCTCATGATTTCAAAACCCAGTTGGGCGGGGCCAGCTATACGCTCTGCAACTTCTGTCATACGGCGCACAAGTTTGGCAGCGCTCCAACCGGTCCCGGCTACCTGCTGTGGAACCATACACTCTCGAACGTGGCCAGTTATGGCGTTTACACCAGTGACAGTATGCGCTCCACGCCCACCGACCTTGGCGGTCAGATGGTCGTGAGCAACCTGTGCCTGAGCTGCCATGACGGTACGGTGGCCATCAACTCCTGGTATGAAGTGCAGGCCGGAGCGAACTTCCAGCCGCTGCCGCAGGGCACGCTGTTCATGCCTGACGACACCACGGTTCGCGATCTGACCAAGCAGCACCCGGTCAATTTCGTGTATCCGGACGCCACCACGGCGGCCAACATCGGGATTCTGCCCGCAGCCGATCAGTTCTCGGTTGACGGCCAGGGCAACGTTCCGCTGTTCCAGGGCCGGATGCAGTGCGCTACATGCCATGATCCGCACGCAGGTCCAAGCTCGGGTGCGCATTTGTTCTTCCGCACGTTCCCCAGCACCCCGGCGCAGACTCTGACCGGATCGAGTTGCGTGTACTGCCACTTATAAGGCAGGCGCATACGGAGGGGGCCTCGCGCGCCTCGCAGCAGCTAACCCCCTCCGGGTTTTTAAGACCATGATGAGAATACCCCCAATTCGAATCGTAGTGCTGACGCTTGCATTCGCCGCACTGCCGGGGTTATCGGCGAACGCCCAATATTCCAACTACGAGCCGCCTCGCTGGCACCTGAACGGCTTTGCCGGATTTGATCTGACGCACACGCAGCAGAGCCAGACGAACGTAAGCACGTTCACCAACCAGCTCTTTCCCATGGGGGACCTGCGCCTCAACGGCGACGGCTTCCTGCTTGATCCGAAATTTCTGGACATCAGCGCGGCATACGAATTCCAGAAGGGCGCCAATCAGGCCGACCGCGGCGATCTGGCCCTGGGAGGACAGAACGTCGCCGTCAACTCCGCGTTTTTGCCCAAGAGCCACCTTCCCCTGCGCGTCAGTTACATGAAAACCAACCATGGCGTGACCGGGTTGGGGCTTGACCAGAATACTGACGATTCGCGCCTGGATGTGCAGTGGAACGTCTTTGAACCGAAGCTGCCCCACATCTTTACCTCATTCCAGGATTACAGCAGCACGGTGCATGTGCCTGAATCGTTCTCGGACCGTACCTTTGATCAAAAGTCTTTTACCGTGGGCCTTTCCGACAACTGGAAGGGATGGCAATGGTCGGGAAACTATTCCATCGCGGCGGGGACCTCAAATGGCGTTTCACAGCTGGTCCTCAACAGCATGTTCGATAACAACCTGCGCTCGGGCGGATTCAATGCCCAGAAATCCTTAATGGATAACAAGGCGCATCTCCGGTTTGAAAACCGCGAAGTGTGGCAGGAGGACCACCTGGCGGGAGACGGTTCCAGCAATACATCGGAGATGACCAACAATGCGACCTTTGACGTTCAGGTCCACCCCAAGGTCATGTTGACGGCGGGGTATGCCTTCACTCAACTGGACAGCAACAACGTTTCATTCACCAATCCTCTCGGGCCCGGATCAGCGCCGGTGCAGCTGATCTCACTGCTGGCAAGCACGTCGCACAGTGCAGTCGGTCGGGTGGATTATCACCCGGTTGAATGGCTCCGGTTAAGCCAGGATGTGCGTGAAACATTTTCGACGCCGGTTCCGGGAGTTACGGAGAGCGAAACTTCTTTTACAGACACCGCTTCCTCAGTGACGGCGGAACACCGCTGGCACAGATTCGATTTTCTGGGATCGTATATCGGGCGATTCCAAATGGCTGATACCACCCTGGACAACACACCGACACAATGGTCGAACAGCGGCATGGGACGCATCGCATGGGGCGATGTCCGCTATCTGCATGTCATCGCCACGGTCGAGGACCAGAACCTGAACCTGGTGGAACAGATCGGCGGGTTCACCCACCAGAAGCGGGCCGCGCTGGAACTGGAAACGCACCGGGTGAAATCCTTCCGGCTGCGCGCCAGCGGCGATTACATGCAGGTCGAGCTGCTGAATATCAGCGGTGATACCCGCGACAAGATCGTCACCTATACGGGCTCGGCGGAACACCGGCTGTTTACGGTCGTATACAGCAAGATATTTTCTGATGGAGCGGGAGCTCTGTTTCCGCTGAGCCTGATCAATCCGCAGTTCCTGGTGATCCCGCTGCCGATTGACCAGCTCATCGCAACCCCGCTGCTCGACCGCAGGATGAATGCCGATACAGTCACTTTCCTCTGCAAGCCGCGACGCCGTCTGGAAGCCGCTGTTTCCTGGCGTCGTGAGGAGGACCAACTGCAGACTTCTGACCAGGAGTACAACATCCTTCAGGCAGATGCCCGCTATCATCTCGGCAAGTTCACCCTGGAAGGGGGTTACTCCAGGAACCTGTTTGACGTGACGAATCTCACAGGCCCGACCGGTACGCGTCTGGCAATCTGGTACTTCCGAATTGGAAGAGATTTCAAGGTTTTCTAATGCGTCAAGTGTCGCGACCAATCTCCAGAACGAAGCATCTGCTGGGCATAGGCATCCTGCTGGCTGCGGCTGTCGCGCTGGCGCTGGCGACGCGCGCTTACTCGGCAATCAGCAAACCGGAGCCGATAGCGCCGCTCGCTCTGGGCCCCGTGGATTACGTTGGGTCGCTGCGAACTGCTGCAGATGTCAAAGGCAAACCGTCAGGTTTCAAAAAGTTCATCAATAAGGTGATCGGCCTGGAGCCGGACCGGCGCGGAATGATCCTGCCTCAGGGAGTGGCGGTGGACAGCAAAGGCCGCGTGCTGGTGGCCGATGCCAGGGGTCGCAGCGTGGATATCTTTGACGCCGCCAACCGCAAATTCAAGCAACTCCATGCGCCCTACTCTGACCCATTCGTCTCCCCGATCGCGATCGCCCTGGACAGCCAGGGACGCATCTACGTTACGGATTCGGGCCGCGCACGCATCTTCGTTTTTCGCCCGGACGGCAAGTTCCTGAAGGTCCTTGGCGCACTGGGAAAAGCGGAAAGCATCTTTAAGCGCTGTACCGGGCTGGCGATTGACCGGCGCACCGATACGCTCTACGTGGTGGACACCATTGCCATGCGAGTGGTGGTGCTGAATTCCGAAGGCAAGGTACTGAAACGGATTGGACAGCCCGGCGACGGGGCTGCGGAATTCAATTATCCAACCTACATCGCGGTGGCGGCTGATGGCTCCCTATGGATCGTGGACTCGCTGAACTTCCGCGTGCAGCATCTTGATGCTTCAGGAAAATTTATCGCTGCTTTCGGCGAAATCGGGGACGGCACGGGCGCTTTCGACAAGGCCAAGGGAATCGCGGTGGATGGCAGCGGCCGCGTTCTGGTGGTGGAAGGAATGAATGACCGCGTGCAAGCGTACGATTCACAGGGTCAATTTCTCTTTACCTTCGGACATACGGGCAATGGCCCGGGAGAGTTCTTCCTGCCCACCGGAATCGCTCTGGATGGCAGCGGCAAGGTCTACGTGGCTGACAGCCAGAACCGCCGTGTGGAAATGTTCAAGCTGAATTCAGAATCCCCGGGAGGCCCGCCGTTTGCGCGCTAAGTCAGCCATCATCGCTCTAGTGCTGGCAGTGGGAACCGCGCAACTGGCGTATTCCCAGACCGGTGACAAGGCTTCCATCATCAACAGCAAGCATGACTTTCGCGCCGCTTCCACGGCACAGATACGTTCGATTACGGGGCAGGATGCCTGCATCTTCTGCCACACGCCGCATAACTCTTCGCCGGGAACGTATCTCTGGAACCACAAGCTCTCGTCGCGCGACTTTCCTGCCTACAACAGCACGACGATGAAGTCGGTGGTAGCGCCCATCCAGCCGCAGGATGTTTCCAAACTTTGCCTGAGCTGCCATGACGGAACCATCGCGCTGGGAGATACGGTCAACGACGGCAGCATACCGTTTGTTCAGGGAGCGGATTATGCCTTGCCCGCAAGCCTCTCTTCCAACATCGCCGGCGACCAGACTTTCGCCAACGACCATCCGTTTGGTTTCGTTCCCAGCATGAGCACTGAGATTGTGACTCCGCCCGCTCAGGACGCGGTCAAGCTGGACAAGAGCGGCAAAATTCAGTGCACCAGTTGCCACGATCCGCACAAAGAAGACATTGATACGGTTACCAGAAAATTTCTGGTCAAGCCGAACCAGGCTTCCGCACTCTGCGTGACGTGCCACCAGGTGCCGGGCTGGGACAACTCGGTGCACAACCATCCTCTCGACCTGACCGAGGACTCGAAATACACGCTGCTGCAGGGAGCGCACACGGGATACAACGGGGTCCACAATAACGGATGCGAGAGCTGCCATCGGCCGCACGCGCCGGATGTTTCCCAGCGGCTGGTGAAGCGAATGGAAGAAAATGTCTGCTTCGCGTGCCACAACGGCTCTGTCACCAACCGTAACATTCAAGCAGAGTTCACCGGCAAGACCTATAAGCATCCGGTGCTGACCACACCTTCCGTTCACGACGCTTCTGAGGGGCCGAATTCCGCAGCGTACCCGCTGCCTGAGACCAGCAGCGGGCAGGCACGACACGCCGAATGCTTCGATTGCCACAACGGCCACATGGCGAACACCGCCACCGCGCAACCACCCCTGGTCAGCGGAGCTCTGGCAGGAGTAACAGGCCAGTCAACGCTGAACACACCGGTGCCGCAGGCCGTGAATGAATACGAGGTCTGCTTCAAATGCCATGCCGACAGCGCCAACAAGCCGCAGTTGCTCGATACCGGAACGGCGGGCATCGGCTATGGCCGCGACCCGCAGCGGCAGTTTGACGCCGGCAACCTGAACGCGTACAACACGAGGATCGAGTTCACGCAGAGCATTTCCTACCATCCGGTAACCCAGGCCATGAACCTGTCTCTGGCGGATGTGCCCAGCCTGCGCAGCAATGTGATCGCGCCCGGCGGAGCGCCCATCATCGGCCGCCCGCTTTCCGGCGGCAGCCAGATTTACTGCACTGACTGCCACAACAATGACACTGGACGGAACCTTGGCACGTCAGGCACAGGCCCAACGGGACCGCACGGGTCCAACATCCCGCACATTCTGGAGAGAAGCAACACGCTGGAGCCGCCGGCGCCCACGCCCGGCAGCAGCAGTCCGGGCGTGAGCTACACCCTCTCCAACTATGCGCTGTGCGATAAATGCCACGACGTGCAGAACAGCGTGATGCAGGACAGGAGTTTCCGGCTGCACAGCATGCATGTACAGGGCGAACGCGCGGCCTGTTCGACGTGCCATGATCCGCACGCTTCTTCGGCTCCCATGCTGATTAACTTTGACCGCAGCATCGTGGCGCCGAACAGCGCCGGCGTCCTGCAATTCACCAGAACGGGCACCGGGCATGGGACGTGCTCGCTGCGGTGCCATGGAGAGAACCACAACAATGAGTCTTACTGACGTTTACGGGTCAGCGCGCGAGTGAGCAGTAAGAAAGCGGATTGGAGATTTATAGCCATGAAAAAAGTAATCTTTACCACCATCGTGAGTCTGCTGCTTGTAACGCTGGCGTTTGCCTTGATGGCGCGGCCTTCCGCCCCGGCTGTGAACATGGGAGACATACGAGTCATTCAGCCCGGGCCTGCCGCAAGAGCGGCGGCCAATCTGCGCGCCCGGTTGACCAGCGGGCAGGCGGAGATCAGGCGCACGCTGGCCGCGAAGAAATCCGCCACCAGTTTCCGCATGAAGACCGTGTTGCGCCTGCACCCGGGCAATCCCCTGGAGACCCTTGTTGAGGTCTCATGCCCGGACCACGAGCGGTTTACCACAACGATTGGCGAGCAGGCGTTTCATGCCGTGCGCATCGGCGGCAAAGCCTACGTGGAGCAACTGGATGGCAAGTGGGCGGTGCAGGATACGCCGGCCACAGGCTGGTCGCCGTGCGGGGAGAATCCGGGCGACCCTTCACCCTGGGCCGTGATGAATGAAGGACGCGATCCCTCCACCGTGCTGGCCAAGCTGCTGGGCAATTCTGAAATCACCCGTGGAGCATTTGTGGAGACCAGTGCAGGCAACTGCCAGCAGTGGATTCTCAGCCTGAAAATGCCCGGCGGGGCGCAGCACGGCCATGGCGCCGGCGGGCTGCGGTATACCGTGTGCATCGATCCCGTCCGGCATCTCCCGGTGGCCGTGGTGATGGGCAGCGGGGGCATGGTGACCAGCTACTCCGACTGGAACAAGCCAATCGAGATTGATCCGCCGAAGATGTAGAAGCAGTAAAAGAGAACTACGGCACAACGACGCTGGCAGGCCTGGCTGCCAGCGTTTCTTTCAGCATGGCATTGATCTGCGCCGTGGCGGCGCGGGTGGCGGGCGTTTTTGCCAGCGCATTGGCGCCCATGAATCCGTGAATCGCTCCCAGATACCGTGTGCACGTGACGGCCACGCCGGCCTGAACCAGCTTTCGCGCGTAGGCCTCGCCTTCATCGCGCAGGATGTCGCATTCGGCCGTGATGAGGAGCGCGGGCGGCAGATCCTTGAGCTGTTCGAGAGACGCGTACAAAGGGCATGCAGCAGGCTCATTGTCCACGGCGCGGTCGGGCGCGTACTGATGCCAGAACCAGCGCGACGCTTCCGCGGTAAGGAAATAGCCGCTCCCGAACTGGTGGAACGAGGGCGTATTGAAACTGGAATCAGTCGCGGGATAGATGAGCACCTGGAGCGAGATATGAGGCCCACGGCGCTGTTTGGCCAGTATGCAGACTGCCGCCGCCATATTGCCTCCCGCGCTGTCGCCCGCGACGGCGAGCCGTTCAGCATCAAGATGCAACTCCGGGCCGTGTTCAACGATCCATTGTGTCGCGGCGTAGCATTCTTCCAGCGGGACGGGATAACGCTCCTCCGGCGCACGATGGTATTCCACAAAGACCACGGCCGCGCCGCTCCCGCAAGTGAGTTCGCGCATGTAGCGATCGTAAGTTTCGGCGCTGCCCAGCACCCATCCGCCACCGTGAAAATACATGACGACCGGCAGCGTGCCGCGGCTGCCTTCCGGACGAAAAATGCGCAGCGCAAGTGTTCCTTTGGGCCCGGCAGTGATTTCGTGATCCTCAATTTGCGCGGGCGGCGCCGCGACCGGAAAGAGCTTCTGCCCCTTGACATACATTTCCCGAGCTTCCGCGACAGGCACTTCAAAAACGTCCGGACGCTTCATTTGGTCGAGCAGGTCAAGGAAGGCCTGCGTTTGCGGATCGAGAACGGGTTTGCCTTCAGACATGAGGCCTCACAATGAACGAAAGAATCTATCACGGAGGCCAGGAGGCGCGGAGAAAATCGAAAATCCATACGCCGGTCGCCACAGCGATGCTGCGTCTCTCAGGCCCGCCAGCTATTTCTGCGCCAGCAGGGTTCTGGCTTTGACCAGTTCGGCGCGATCTGAATCAACCCCTTCACAATTCTTCAGCAACTGAGCGTAATACGCCTGCGCCTTGTCCTTCTGGTGAATCATCTCCGCGGCCTGGGCCGCGCCATAAAGGCCGTTGAAGCGGTTGGGATCCGTCTTGAGTGAGACTTCGTATTCGGCCAGAGCTTCTTTAGGACGTTTCAGGTCGAGCAGCATGTCAGCCAGCATTTCGCGCGCAGGAATTTCAACTTCAAATTTTCCGACCCTGTCCTGGCGGTCGGCGACGCCGCGCAGGATGCGCAGCGCGTCATCCCTCTTGCCCCCGGCGTAATCAACCCAGGCCTGGACTTCTTCATGCTCGTTTTTGAGGTTGTTGGCGATCCAGGCTTGCGGGCCTTTCTTAACTTCGTCGAGCAGACTGTCATAAGTCTTCAGCGCTTCGCGCGCTGCCGCGGCGTCATGGAGATGTCCTGCAGCCAGAGCGTGTGCCCAGTAAGTCGAAAGCTGGATGTTGGGTTTGGCGCCGGCGACGGGCTGCAGCGCCAGAGCTTCCTTCCACTGTTTGCGCTCTACGGCGTACATCGCGGGGAAGCTGCTGATCATGTCGTCGTAGTAATCCTGATAGTCTTTTTCGATCTCAGCGCGCTTGTATTTCAGCAGCTCTGTGTATTGCCGGCGGGCGTTGGCGTCGTCACCGATCTGCAGATACGCATACTGCAGGAAATCCATGGAGTGCATGCGGTGGTGCATAGCGTGCAGATGCATGGCCTCCATTTTGTTGGCGGCGGCGAGGGCCGCGTTGTTGGATGCGATATCTTCCTTCCACAATCCCAGGCGGCCAAAGATGTGCGAGGGCATGTGGACCGCATGCGCCGAGGAGGGAGCGATGGACGCGTACTTGCGCGCCGCAGCCAGGCCGAGCGACGCCATCTGCGGATTGTCACAACTATGGATGATGTAGTGGGCGACTCCGGGATGGTCGGGCTCCTTTGCAAACAGCTTGTCCAGAATCGACACGGCCTTACGCTCGTTGGCGTGGGTGGTGTCACCGTCCGGACCGGAAGCAAGCAGCGACAAAGCGTAGAAGACAGCAGCCTCGGTGTCGCCGGGATTGCGCCGGTACACACCCTCCATGGCCTTGGAGTAGGCGTCAGCTCGTTTTTCGTGATCGAGTTTGTCGGAGTCGTGATAGAAGACTGCCAGGGCTTCAATATATTCGCGTTCGCGCGCGGTTTTGGGCTTGAGGCCGGCTGCCGTCTTCAGCAGCTCAGCTCCCTGCC
>JBLMYN010000330.1:0-6081 GCA_050258305.1 Actinomycetota bacterium | reverse complement strand
GCGATTGCGGGCCGATCACAGGCTGGTCGGCCGCAGAGAAGATGCGCGGCAGCCACAAGCCGCCGGCGAGGATGCCGCCACGTTGAAGAAATTGCCGCCGGCTCAGCGCAATGATCTTGTTCACCGTCGCCATGTATCGATGGTAGAACGGCCTCGAAGCAATGAGCAATTCGCGGCGGGAGCAAAGCGGACGAGCGCGGTGTCAAAGGTGTATGCGCCGACAGGCAAGCGGATTGAATCCGAGTCGCGCTCCGCGCCTTTGGTGTGTGCAACGGAGGAAAGTCAGCCATGCTCACTGCAGCTCTCGCCTGCTCCATCGCCGCAAAAACTCAAGTCGCCTCCCTCGTGCTGCTCCAGGATCAGCCACAGCCCTTTGATCTATGGAGCATGTGGGGTCAAATGGCATGGCCCGCGCGAACCGTGGCAATCGTGCTGCTGCTCATGTCGGCGTGGTCGATTGGGGTAATGATCGATCGCTGGCTCGCCTTTCGCGCCGCGCGCAGACACTCACGCCAGTTTGCTCCCGCGGTTGGCGGCGCATTGCGTGAGGGCAAGTTGAAGGAAGCAATTCAGGTGGCTGAGCGCAACAAGAAAAGCCATCTCGCCAAAGTTGTGAGTTCCGGCCTGCAGGAATACCAGTTACATGACGCGTCGCCGGCCACACCGGAGGAGAAGATTGAAGCCAGCAGGCGCGCACTGGAGCGCGCTGAAGCGATTGTTCACGCGGAACTCGAGCGCGGTCTGAGCGGGCTCGCCACCATCGGCTCGACAGCTCCATTCGTAGGCTTGCTGGGCACCGTGATCGGCATCATCGATGCTTTCGCTAAAATCCAGGAGCACGGCGCTACCGGGCTGACGGCTGTTTCCGGCGGCATTTCTGAGGCGCTCGTCACCACGGCTCTCGGCCTGTTTGTGGCCATCCCGGCGGTGATGATGTTCAACTACTTCAGCGCGAAGATCAAGGCTTTTGACGTGGAGATGCAGAACTCTTCAAGCGAACTGGTGGACTATTTCCTCAAACGCAACATCGTCAGCCGCCGTCAGTTCGGGAGTGAGTCATGATTGTTCGCGCAGTTCGAGAAACTCTGGTTTTATCGAATCGCAGCCTCATAACCGTTCATCGAATCACGCGAGGAGGGATCTGCGATGGAACCAAGGATCGATTATGCGAAAGTTGCCCGCGGCGCTTACGCAGCGATGCTGGGCCTGGAACATTATCTTCAGCAGTGCGGCCTTGAGCAGCCGCTGCTTGACCTGATCAAGCTGCGCGTCTCGCAAATCAACGGATGCGCATACTGCCTGGACATGCACTGGAAAGACCTGCGCGCCAACGGCGAAACTGAGCAGAGATTGTACGGCCTCGATGCCTGGGAAGAATCGCCCTATTACACTGACCGTGAACGCGCAGCCCTGTCCTGGGCGGAATCCGTAACCAAAGTAAGTGAGACACACGTCCCGGATGACGTTTACGAAAAAGCCAGGAAGCAATTCAACGACAAGGAACTGGCCGATCTTACCCTGGCGGTGGCCACCATCAACGCATGGAACCGGCTGGCCATTGCGGGCAGAAGCGTGCCCGGACTGTATCAGCCGGCAAAAAGCCAGCGAGCGCAGAAAAGCGCATAAGACAAAAAGCGCCAACAGATCCAACTCTCTGGCTCATACCCGCACTGATGGTTTTGTGCCGGCTCATTCACTCTCTCCGCAGCGCTTCCAACGGATCAATCCGTGAGGCGGAGCGGGCCGGCACAAAGGCTGCCAGCAGGCCGCAGGCGAGCAACAAGGCAGTGACGCCAATCATGGTCGCGGGATCATGCGAAGCGACGCCATAAAGAAAACCTGCAACCATGCGCGTTGAGATGTAGGCCAGTGTAACGCCGATGGCTGCTCCGGCAAGCAGCATTCGTCCGGCCTGGCTCAGAAGCATCTCCACAATGTCTTTGCGCTGCGCGCCCAGCGCCAGGCGGACGCCAAGCTCGTGATTTCGCTGCGCGACAAAGTAGGTGAGCAGCCCATAAAGCCCTGTCAATGCGATCAGCAATGCGACGCCGGCGAACAGCTCCAGCAGATGCGCGGCGAGCAACTGGCTTCCCATGGAGTCTTCGACGATCTGGTCCATGGTCTCAATGTCTCCGGCCTGCAGGTCAGGATTGAGTTCGAGCATGGCGCGGCGCAGCGACGGGATCAGGTCCCGCGGATCTCTCAGGGAGCGAATGGCAATTTCCACGTGCGCCTGCAGCGTGGGCTGATAAAAGCCATCTGTGAACTGAAGCTGGGGAGCGCAAAGGTCAATCTCCGGGAACGCCGGCCGATCAATGGACGCCTGGTGGAAATCGTCGATTACGCCGATGATCTTTGCCGTCCTGCCCTTGCCGAGCCGAAAGGAAGGTTTCTCAACGTCCCCAGACAGATACTTCTGCGCGAACGCCTGATTTACAACTACGACGGGTTGGCTGTCCGGCGTGTCCTGTGCATTAAAGAACCTGCCTCGCGCCATGCGAAAGCCGAGAACATCCTGCAATTCAGGGCCTGCCGCCTTGAGTTGGGCATCGATCTGCAGAATTGGCACGGCAGATTTCTTGTTGGTAAAAGCCAGCTGGATGATTGGAGCAAAGCCTTTGCGCAGCGGAACAACTGTGGTAATGGCCGCCGATTTCACTCCGGGGAGCCGCTGGATGCGCCGCAGCAATGGCTGATAAACCGTCCGGTTCGCGTCAACATTGCGATATTTAAAGCGCGGAAGCCTTGGTTGCACCATCAGGACGTGGTCAGTACGGAACCCAAGAGGAACTTTACGCAAGGCAAACACGGTTCGCAGCATCAGGCCGCAGGCGACCAGCAGAACCAGGGAAAGACCAATCTCAGCGACAACCATCGTCTGCTGCAGGCGATGGCGGCTGCGCGAGGCGCCGGCCTGGACGGATCCCTGGCGCAATGACTGTTCGATCGGCAAACGGGCAGCGAGCCACGACGGCAGTAATCCAAAAAGAATCGCGCTGCTGATCGTTAACACCAGCAATGCCCCAAGCACACCGGCATTGGGAGCAGGATGGTCCGGCAGATTCAGCCGGGTCTTCAGAGTCTGGCTTGAAATGGCTAACGCAACCTGCGCGAGGCCCAGACCGGCGACGGAGCCGAGCACGCTCAGCAGCAGGCTCTCTGTAAACAACTGGCGGACTATACGCCAGCGGCTCGCCCCCAGCGCGCCCCGGACGGCAATCTCCCGCTGACGGGCCATGCCGCGCGCCAGCATCAGATGGGCGACGTTTGCGCAGGCAATGAGCCACATGATGGCCACCGCCGCAATCAGGGCAAGCAGGGCGGGACGCGAGTCCTTCACCAGAGTGTCGCGGTAAGGTGTGGCGTCAACTCGCGTCAGCGGCCGGGAGGCTCTTAGCTCCGGTGGATAAAGCGGGACCAGCCGGGCTTCCACACCGCTGAGAGCGGTGCTGACGGAAGCATTGCTGACGCCGGGCCGCAGGCGGGCAATCACCTGGTAATTCGGCGTGTCAAACCCTCGTATCTGTTGCAGATGCGCGGGCGTGAGCTCGGCCGGGATCCACAATTGAGGTTCCTTTTTGTTGGCCGGAAAGACGAAACGCGGCGGCATGATGCCCACCACCGTGTATGGCTTGTCATTGAGCGTAACTTGTTTCCCAACGGCGTTGGGATCAGCCTGCAACATGGCGTGCCAGACAGGATCGCTCAAAATGACAACATTGCTGTTACCGGCCACCTGGTCTCCGGCGACAAAAGCACGGCCTCGCGCCGGCCGAACACCAAGCACGTCAAATACGTTCGCACTGACTTTGTAAGCGGAAAGAGACTGTCCGCCGGCGTTTGTTTGTAAATAACCGTCGACGGGAGCGTAGTAAGCCAGGGATTCAATTCCGTGCGCCTGCTTCTGCCACTCTTCGATGTCCTGGTAAAAGCCCCATGTAGGATTGCCCCTGGCATCGGCCAGATAGATGCTGACGAGTTGGTTGGACCGGTGGTACGGCAGCCAGCGAAGAAGCGTGGCGTCAACAATGGAGAACATCGCCGCATTCGCCCCAATGCCCAGCGTCAGCACGACCAGTACGGTGAAAGTAAATACAGGCGCCTGGCGCAGCTGGCGAAACGCATAGCGCGCGTCGGCAACTATCTCGTCCCACAGGCCGACTCCCAGAGAGCTGCGGCATTGTTCCTTCTGGGCAGAGACGCCGCCCAATTCCATTCTCGCCCGGCGCAGAGCGTCTTCCCACTTCATGCCGCTGCCCATCAGGTCTTGAGCGTAGGCTTCAATGTGGAAGCGCAGTTCGGCTTCCATTTGAGTCTCCAGCGCGCCGCGACGCGCGATGGCGTTCCACCATGACCGCAGCCTGGATACCGCGCTCATATCTGCTCCGGAGTGCGGCTCAGGATACCCGCGATTACCTCCGCCATGCGGTTCCAATTCTCGGTTTCGCTCTTCAGTCTCCTGCGGCCGGCAGCGGTGAGCCGGTAGTACCTGGCTTTGCGGTTGTTTTCCGATTCGCCCCACTCGCCGGCGATCAGCCCCTGGTGCTCCAGGCGGTAAAGAGCGGGGTAGAGTGAGCCCTGCTGAATCTCAAGCCGGCCCTCGGAAATCTGCTGGATGCGCAGCAGTACGCCATAACCATGCAGCGGCCCGAGGGAGACAGCTTTAAGGATCAGCATGTCCAGCGTGCCCTGCAATAGCTCCAGTTGCCTGCCCATGGCTCCTCCTAGAACGTCTTGGAGAATACTTCGGCCTTCCTAGATCGTCAAGGAGAAACTGTTTCTGACACAAGCTGCTGAATAGAGCTGCTCTGGCGGAACAGACCGGCAATGGATCTGGCCGGCAGGGAACGAGGTGGAAGATTGCGGCGGGAAGAAAGCAGTTTCCCGCGACGCCCTGCCTGTCGAGCGCCGCGGGAAGTCTTCTACAGGCCCTGCCCGGCGGCGGTCAGGTTTCCCAGGATCTTTTCATCAATCTGCTTGAGCGAGTCAGGCAGTTGCGAATAGTCGAGCTGCGTGGAAACCTGCTGCCCGTCATTGATTACGTAGTTGATAAAATCCTTCACCGCGGCGCGCTTCGTGCGGTCGGATCCATCCTGCGGGATGAGCAGATAAGTCATGCCGCTGATGGGATAAGCTTCACGCGCTGAAGGCGGAGGGTCCACGATCGAAGAGCGCAGGTCTTGATTGAGTTCCGTCTTGAATGCATCAATGGCGGCCGTGGCGCCCTGAGCGCTGGGCGCAACCCACTGCCCGGCCTTGTTCTGGATCTCGGCTACCGGCAGATGATTTTGCGTGGCATAGGTCAGCTCGACGTAGCCAATGCCTCCCTCAGTCTGCTTGACCAGCCCGGTCACGCCTTCACTGCCTTTGCCGCCAAGCCCAACCGGCCAGTTTACTGAGAGACCTTTGCCTACTTTTTTGGCCCACTCAGGATTTACGGCAGCCAGATAGTTTGTGAAGATATTGGTGGTGCCGCTGCCGTCGGAACGATGGGCTACGATGATGTCCTTGTCCGGCAGTTGCGCGCCCGGATTGGCCTTCACGATGGCCGGATCAGTCCACTTCTTGATGGTTCCCAGAAAGATTCCCGAGAGCGCCGCCGAAGTGAGCCGCAACGGCTTTTTGAGTTCAGGAAGATTGTAGGTGACGCACACCGGCCCCGCGCTCTCCGCGATCTGCACAATAGGCATGGGCATCTGCTTCAGTTGTTCGTCGTTAAGGGCGGCATCGCTGGCGCCAAAATCAACCAATTTCTTCTTGAGCTGCTGAATGCCTCCGCCGCTGCCGATCGACTGATAATTAATCTCAACATTAGGGTGAGACTTGCGGTAATCGGCAACCCACCGGCTCATAATCGGCGTAACGAATGTGCTGCCCGCGGCCGTAATTGTGATGGTCTGCGGGGTGGTGGACTTCGGACTGCAGCCGACTGTCAATGCGGCGATGGCGATTGCCAGCAACGTGCCGGCGCTCTGCATCCATCTCTTCATGTTTTCTCCTTCAAGAGTTGGTTCACTCGAGATGATGCTAAAGAACACTTGTTAACAAGATGTTAAAATTCCGGCTTTCTCGCCGGCAGCC
>JBLMYN010000329.1:0-3043 GCA_050258305.1 Actinomycetota bacterium | reverse complement strand
CATCAGCGGCCGCTCTACTTTGATCATGGGGACGTCAATGGGCTGGACTTCTGGAGCGAGGAAGCCTTTAACAAATTCTATGGCCGGGGCGGGGAGGGCCATGCCTACGGGCGAATGGTGTTCCGCAAGATCAGCGAATTGCATGGCGGCCCCGAATCCGGGACAATCCAGGCTGAATTTGACCTGGTTTCGCCTAATAAGCGAGTGATCGCAACCGAGACCCAGACTTTTACATTTCGTGGCGACGGAGACGCCCGGACCATTGACTGCCAGTTTGTTGTCCATGCAGGTAAGAACCCTGTGGTGTTTGGCGATACCAAGGAAGGAACATTTGGTATCCGCCTGGCGCCGGAGTTGAATTCGCCTCCGGCGCACATGATCGACTCGAAGGGCGCGGAGGGCGAGAAGGGCATCTGGGGGACGCGCGCAAACTGGGTGAACTATGATGGCACCGTGAATGGTGAAAATCTCGGAATCGCCGTCTTTGACAGCCCTCGAAGCTTCCGCCATCCCACCTACTGGCACGCTCGCGGCTACGGCCTCTTTGCAGCGAACCCGTTCGGACTCAGCTTCTTCACACGCGATCCGTTGCAAGACGGCAGTTGGACGTTGCACGAGGGCAAGTCATTGCTTTTCCGCTATCGTGTTTTTATTCACCGCGGCGACTACAAACAGTCCGATGTAGCAGGGGCTTACCGGAAGTATGCCGAGCAAGAGCGGTGAGGGAAGGGATGCGTTTTATGCTTGGACTGATGAGAGGAAGGGGGATGCCATGTCAGAAGAAAATAGAAAACCAGAAGTGAGCCGTCGCGACTTTCTGAAGAAAGGCGTGGGAGCTTCGGCAGGGCTGGCCGCTCTTTCGAGCGTCAGCTTTTTGACTCGCCCGGAGAAGGTCTTTGGCGCAAACGACCGTGTCCGCGTTGCCATTTGCGGCGTGCATGGCCGGGGTTTCGACCACGTTCAAAACTATGCCAAGATCCGCAATGCGGAGATTGCCGCAATCTGCGACATTGATGAAAACGTCATGGGCCAGCGCGTGGCAGAAATGGAAAAAAGGGGAATCCCCAGGCCGAAGACTTACTACGATGTGCGGAAGCTGCTTGAGGATAAATCGATCGATGCCATATCCATTGCCACGCCGAACCATTGGCATTCGCTGATGGCCATCTGGGGATGCCAGGCTGGCAAAGATGTTTATGTTGAGAAGCCGTGTTCACACAACCTCTGGGAAGGCCGGCAACTGGTGGAGGCAGCCAACCGGTACAACCGGATCGTCCAGCACGGCACGCAGTCACGATCAAGCAAGACGGCAAGGGAAGCGATCCAACGAGTCCGCAACGGAGAGATAGGAGATATCTATCTGAGCCGTGGTCTGTGCTACAAGTGGCGGGACACGATCGGGCGCACTCCCGTCGCGCAGGTTCCCGCCGGGGTACACTATGACCTGTGGACTGGACCTGCCCCGGAGCATGCCTTTACCCACAATCGCTTCCACTACAACTGGCACTGGTTTTGGTATTACGGAAACGGCGACCTGGGAAACCAGGGTGTCCATCAGGTGGACGTGGCGCGTTGGGGCCTCGGGCTCGGATTTCCCAACCGTGCGACCGCCGTGGGTGGCCATTTCATGTTTGATGATGACCAGGAAACCCCCAACACACTGAACTGCGCCTTCGAGTACGACATGCCCGACGGCAAGACCCGAATGCTGGAATTCGAAGTCCGGCATTGGATCACCAATGGTGAGTCGGTAGTGGGAGCGGGGAACCGGCCGGCCGCCGGGGACGACCACCCCAAACTGGGCCCGTCGGCCGGGACACACAACGCGATTGGCAACCTGTTCTATGGGTCGAAAGGTTACATCGCGCTCGCCGATGGCGATGAACCCGAAAATTACGCGACCTGGCTGGGTAAGGCACAGAAGCCCGGTCCGCGTGGCCGGTACGAAGATGATGAGGTTGTCCACTTCCAGAATTTCGTTGATTGCGTCATCAGCCGCAAAAAAGAAGACTTAAATGCCCCCATCGAGGAAGGGCACATGTCCTGCGCGCTGGTCCACCTGGCGAACACCTCATATCGCCTGAAGCGGACGGTGAATTTTAATCCGGAGACGCAGGAGGTTGTCGGAGACGAGGAAGCGGCGGAACTGGTCCGGGACGGCGGCCGGGGTTATCGCGCGCCATTTACTGTTCCCGAAGAGGTCTGAAGCGCAATGACAAATCTTGCTACTGCCTGATTGAGTGATAAAATGCCTCTAGCCAGGTTTCACCAGAGCTTCAGGAAGAAATTGCCAGCCATAGGGTGACGAACAAACGTTGTGGGGCGTCGTCACTTAACAGGATACTGCCGCTCGGTTGGTCCCGGCTTGGAGTTTGCCTGACGCGGGAGTCAGGCCGTGCGCCAACCAATTTGTGAGAATGCTCAGGAGGGAATATGAAGAAGGTTAAGCTGTCGTTTGTCGTGTTGGCGTGCGTTCTTGTTTGTGGTCCGCTTATGGCGCAGTCCGCCCAGCCCAAGATCATTGACGGGCACGTTCACTATAACGGTGACCCGGCTTTTCTGCAGAAGCTACTGGACAAACTGGAATCGGTGGATGGAATGGCGTTCGTGCTGGTTCCTCCGCCCGATATGGACACCGCCGTGCCCTTCATCCATGCGCATCCCGACCGCCTTGTGGGCTTCGCTGAAATCGATATGGACAGCGCCCACGCCCTAGAAGACATCGACCTGGCCCATGAAGCCGGGTTTCGCGGCATCGGTGAATTGGAGTATGTCCGTCACAATTATGACGACCCGATTTACTTTCCCATTTACAAGCGTGCTGAAAAGTACCATATGATTGCGCTGTTCCACACCGGAATCGTGAACCGTGAACATCCCAACGTTCCCACTGACGTCAGTGTGGCCCGGATGCAGGCCGTCCGGCTGGATTTGATTGCCAGAATGTTCCCGAAACTTATTCTTGTCGGTGCGCACCTGGGCAATCCCGATTATGCCTGGGCTGCGGAGATCTCCCGTTGGAACCCGAATCTATACTTTGATC
>JBLMYN010000328.1:0-2993 GCA_050258305.1 Actinomycetota bacterium | reverse complement strand
ATGACATCCTTCACACAGCGTTCTCAGGACATCCTGGTTGAACCGTTCCCCGTCAACAGTCGGCACTTAGCCCTTTACCATCAATGACTTAGACGAAAGAGTGGCAGCACGGAGCCGGTTCCGCCCCGTTTCACCCACCAGGTCCAAAAATATTTTTCAGAAAAGTTGTCTCCAAACGCCGGATTCGATGCATGTATATAGTAGGGGGGAAAGCCGCAGCCGAGGGCGGCTGCGCTCCACGCCAAGCGTGAGGAATCGCCGTGATCGCCGACATCGCAGCGTGATCGCACGTGCTCGGAAATTCAAACCTTACCGCTGATGCGGGCTGAATGATACAGATCAATCCATTTCTCCATCTGTGTTCATCTGTGACAAAGAAATCCGCGTGCATCCGCGTTAATCCGCGGTAAGAGTTCGTTTTTCTCCGCGCCTCAGCGGTGAACAACAGGCTCGATCAAACCCAAACAGTTTCAGTAGCAACACTCAACAACCAAAAGCTTAGCCACAGATCAGCACAGATCCAGAAGTTGTTTTGTTTTTCTGATCTCGCGTTCATCTGCGTTCATCTGCGGCGAATGCTTTTGTCTTTCTCCGCGCCTCCGCGGTGAACCGTAAGCCCAAACAGTTTCAGTAACACACCAAAATCCAACAGCCACCTGAAAACGAGTGGCTGTTTTTATTTGCGAGGTAATTTGTGACCAGAGAAGAGATCATCTCCGCCCTGAAGCAGTGCGCCGCCACGCTGCGGCACGCGCCCAGCCATAAGGAATTTCTTGCCCACAGCGGCGTGACCATACGCATGGTGAAGAAGGTGTTTCCCACCTACATTTCCGCGCTGACGGAAGCCGGACTGGAGAGGCGCGGAGGCGGGCACACGCTGACCATGCATTCCTTATTCAAAGACTGGGCCGGGGTGGTGCGCAAGGTTGGGAAGATTCCCACCATGGCGGAATTCGGGATTTATGGCAGGTACAGCACCATTCCGTACATTTCCCGCTTCGTCACCTGGACCCAGGTGCCGCGCTGCCTCCACCGCTTCGCGCACAAGGAGGGACTGGCCGCCGAATACGCTGACGTGATGACACTGATCGAGGCCGGTTACGACCGTGCCGACGAGTGGGTGCAGCCCGTAACCGCGGCCACGACCGGCAAGCCGCCCAGCATGGCACCCGCAATGACACCCCTAATGCCGCCCACAATGACGCCCGCAATGACAACCAGCAACGCACCCATCGGAGAAGCAACCGGACCCGCCATGCTGCCCACCAGGAGACAGATCTTGAGAACAGCCATCAAGCCCGGCATGCGGCGGCCCATCCTGCCGGACCGGCCGGTCTATGGCGCTCCCATGCTTTCCATGGCGCTGTGCAACGTCCCCGTGAATGAGATGGGAGTGGTGTTTCTGTTTGGGATGCTGGCCAGAGAACTGGGCTTCGCCATCACGCGCATTCAAAGGGAGTATCCCGATTGCGAGGCGCTGCGGCAGATGGACGACGACCGCTGGCAGCGGATATGGATTGAGTTTGAATTTGAAAGCCGCAATTTCCTGGACCACCACCACGACCCGCAGAAGTGCGACCTGATTGTCTGCTGGACCCACAACTGGCCGGAGTGTCCCATTGAGGTGCTGGAGCTGAAGTCAGTCATGCAGGAAATGGGCCTGGTTCTGCCCCGGTAAAGGCATTTGCCGCAGCGAGAAAATCCGCGTGAAGCCGCGATAAGCACTGCTGGCCGGATCTTAAATTTCAAATTTGAAATTTTAAATCTAAAATCCGAGCATGCTCCCGAAGTATTCCAGCACCTGAGGTACAATTTCAGCATGGGCGAAGCACACATCGTCGTGCGTGATCCCGCAATTCTGAGCGGAGAGCCGGTCTTTCGCGGAACGCGGGTCCCATTTAAATCACTGACGGACTACCTCGAACACGGACGAACGCTGGATGAATTTCTTGAGGACTTCCCCGGCGTAACGCGCGAAGCTGCGATTACCGCATTGGAAGAAGCCCGAACCAGCCTTACAGCAACACTTAAATGAGGCTGCTGCTTGACGAGTGTGTTCCCAAAAAAGTGAAGTTCTTGTTTGCCACTGCCGGACATGACTGTGCAACCGTCCGGGAAGCTGGCTTTGAAGGAAGCAGTAACGGCAAGCTCCTGGCCGCAGCTGAATTCGCCTTCGATGTGCTCGTTACGATTGACAAGAACATCCGCTATCAGCAAAACCTTACCGCTCGGCAAATTTCGGTACTAATTTTGCGCGTTCCTTCGAACGATATCAGCGATATCGCCCCGCTTGTCCCCTTGGCATTAACAGCGCTTGCGTCGATCCAGCCGGGTGAGGTTGTCGAAGTTAACAGTGCCGGGTAGTGGTTGGTTTAGACTCTCTGGCAAATCTAAGTTGGTCCGGGCGTGTACCAGTTCGGACGGGACAATCTCAGACGAAAAATTCCTTATTGAAACTCCCTGCATCTGCATCGTGAGGGACACATCCTCGGGACCCTTCGACTAGCGCTCACTCGCGCTCGCTCAGGATGACACGCTCTAAAACGGTATTGATGAACCTGAAAATCCGCGCGCATCCGCGTTCATCCGTGGTAAGAACTGGGTCTGCGTCTCGGCGTAGCCGCGGTGAGGTGTTCGTTTTTCTCCGCTGACGCGCGATCACGGCGATGACGGCGATCTCCTATGTGTCTTTCAGCTCTTCCCCCAGCGCGGCCTTCACCGCGTGCTGCTGCCCGGCACTCAGCTTCGCGCCATTTAATGTCAGATAAAACACGTCGATGGCCATCTCGCCTTCGGTATCGATGAGCGCGATCTCGATGTCGCAATCCTGATGGGCCAGCCGCGAGCTGATGCGGTAGAGCAACCCGGGCCGGTCCTGCGTAATTACCTGCAGCACGGTGCAGCGGGCTGAAGCAGTTTCATTGAATTCGATCCGCGTCTGGATGCGCGTCCTGCTGGCGCCGGCGGGCGAGGAACGCATGCGGTCACGCAGC